>JBIKHR010000030.1:0-14148 GCA_044362035.1 Polaromonas sp.
ATGGTGTCGTCACCTTTACCGCCAGTGATTACGTCAATTGATGCAATACCAGTTAAGGTGTCGTTACCATCGCCACCCTTGATGGTTACAGTTGCCGTGGTTGTGGTATTGGCTGACAAAAATGTCACCGCCAAGTTGGCTGTGGTATCCGCAGTGCCGTTTGCTACAACACCTGAGGCATCGAAAGAAGTAACTGCAACGTTACCAGTGTTAGTCAGGTTCAAACCGTTATTGCCGGAAACTGTAATTCCTGTTGCTGCAATGTCGACCAAGGTCAGGGTATGAATCGCTGCGGCACTACCAGCAGCAACTGCGTCGGTAGTAGTGATGTTAACTCTTTCAACGTTTGTCGTTGTGAGCGTACCAGCAGCCAGAATACCATTCTTGCTGAGTTCAATATTCAAAACGTCAGCTGTGTTGAATGTGGCATTGTCAACCACAACAGTTGAACCCGTGCCATTACCAGTTTGCTTAATGGTTCCACCGCTGGTCATACCTGTCAGGATGGCTGTTGCAAGATCTCCGCCACCCGCGGTCAATACAACCTTATTCGCCCGGTTAACACCTGCCAGGTTGACAGTGCCAGCCAAAGCATTATTCAACTCAAGGACTTCAAAGTTAGTGAACTTTGTGTTGAAGACTGCATCTGTACCAGCCGTGACTGCTTGAGCTGTAGTCATGACAATAGTGTCACCAGTACCTTCACCAGCGTCAACAGATCCACCTGTACCAACCAATCCGGCCGAAAGTACGCGGTCATTACCACCACCCATGGTGATGGCTTTCGTTGTAGCACCCAAGCTAACTGTATCTTCACCAGCACCGCCAGTAAAAGTAACAGCAGTACCAAGGGCTGTTGTCAATTTAACGCCGCCAGTATTAGTCGATGTAATAGATGTCGCCACGGTGAATGTTTCACCACCAGACGTCAAGACTTTGTCACCAGCAAAAGTCACTGTAGTAGCTTTAGCAGCAGACAAAGCTGTCAATGTTGAATCATTACCAGAAGCAGTGACGTTCAATGTTGTCGCTTCTGCATCAGCAATCGTACCGGCAGTCATCTTATTGACAGTCAAGTTCAGGGTGCGAGTACCTGCCGCCGCTGTAACAGTTGCACCGACTGCGCTATCGGCGACAGTCAAGTTTGACAATACATCGCTGGTAATTACAGCAGCAGTAGTGATGTTTTTAGTAACTGAGGCTGTTGTCAGCGTATCAACGGTACCAGAGTCGGTGATAGTGTTAGCTGCACCACCAATAGTGGAAACCGATGTCACATTAGACTTTGTAGTCACTGCAATAGCGCCACCGGTACCAGCTTCAACCGTCAGAGTTTTCAAATCTGCGTATTTACCAGCAGTGGATACATCGAGTGTAAAGCCGCCGCCAGTCGACACAATTGAAACGGTTTCGATGTTGTTGATGCTCACGCCGGATGCCAATGCAGTTCCGCTCAAGTAAGCCGTCAATTGATCAGTACCGGCGCCGCCGTCCAGTGTGTCATTGATAGACAAAGAGTCGATGACTGTTGCGTCGAAGGAATTGTTCAGGGCGTCACCGCTGAAGTTGTTCAGACCTGTAGTGAGCGGACAAGTCTCAACGTCAAATAACCTTTCAAAATCAAGCACCTGGCTGATTTATGGGAGAAGTTAACTCATCGTCCTTCTCTACTCCTACTTTCAGCGCGCTTAATTTCACTGGCGGGACGCCAGGGAAGGCTAAAAAACATCAAGTTGCCTGGCTATTGCGCTGTAGCAGGCAGCAAGTTTTCGACCTTCGGTGTTCCTACTTCAGCCCTTGAGGCCCGGGAACGATCGAACCCTCTCGCTTGCCATTTCGAACAAATGTTGCAGTTAGTTACAACTCCCAGCCTAAAAAAGCCCGGTGCCTGCTAGGGCTGAAAAACTTCTTCAAGCTCGGCGTTGATACAGCCGATAATTTACGGATTACGTAGATTTCATGAAGGGTTTTGGTTGTGGAAGAGTCGCCCGTGCGCCCGCCATTTCTGTTCGTTCTTCTGGCCAGCCTGTTTTTGGCGGGCTGTGGCGGGGGTGGGTCTAGCGCTACGTTGTCGGCTGGCGCGTCCCCGGTGCTGGGTTTAACTCAGGCCAGCTTGGTGGCCCAGTCAATCACAGACCCCGACCTGGTGGTGAGTAGCCACACGACGGAGTACGACTTAAGGCGTGGCGTGCCCGACCCGGCAGGTCCGTCTGAAGCATTGAAGTTTCCGTCCCCGTCTCAGCGGCTAGCCTCTGGCTTGAACTATGTGGGTGTAGCGGTAAGCGGTCAGGGTTTTCCGGGCCCGACGCTTGTGCAGCCCGCTCCAGACGTGCTGGCAGCCTGGAACCAGGGTTGGACTGGCAAGGGTAAGTCCATCTTGCTGATTGACGGTTATGACTCGCGCACCAGCTGTGCCAATGCTTCTGATTGCCACGGCATCACGACCATGATGATCACGGACCTGGTGGCGCCCGGTGCCACCAAGCTGGGCCTGGATTGGCAGCTGAAGTCAGATGCCATCAAGATGGACGGGACCCTGTTGAACCTTCCGGTGACGCCCAGCGTTGTTAATTTGAGCTTTTCAGCGTGGTCCACCGGGACCACGACAATGATGAACTACTTAACGGGGAGTTCGACCCATTCAAACCTGACGCTGACCAGTGCAGTGCTGGTGAAGTCAGCCGGTAATGGCTTTGCGCAAGACCCTTACTCAGCTGTGGCTAGCGACACTTTGGTCAAGGCCTTGGTGGACACGCAAAGCACGGTCAAGCGCTTGCTGATTGTGGGCGCTCTGGACAAGCAGGGGTCCACAGCCAGTCCGGCTAATTTGGCGAGCTACAGCAATATCGCCGGCGCGACAGAGGCCGCCAGGGACCGCTTTGTGCTGGCCAACGGCAGACCTCCTTACGCCAACGGCGGGGTGAGCATGAACGGTAATGCGATTGCTGGTTACGAGTCCAATCTGGGTACTTCTTACGCTGTGCCTGTGGTGGCGGGCTACGCGGCGGTCATCATGTCCAAGTTCCCCAACCTGAACGCTGAAAAAACCAGCGCCATCATTTTGGACACGGCCCGTTATGACACCCTGAGCTGCTACCCAAGCTGCAATCCGCAGATTTATGGCAGAGGCGAGGCCAGCTTGTCGCGCGCGCTTGCACCTGTGGGCCGTTTGCGCTGATGCGTACCGTTTTGCTTTGGTTGCTGATGGTGGTCGGCTCGCATTGCTTGGCCAATGACTTGCAGCACAGGCGCATCTTGCTCAATGAGCTCAAACGCAATACGTTTGCGGCCGTTAAGGCTGACTTTCCCTTTGTGTCGCATTTCAGCGTGAGGCGCGAGGACGGACAGTTTTTACGAAACACTGGGGAGACCGCATTTTCTGCACCCAGCCCGGCCATATCTGCTTACGACACGTCGGTGGTGCATGAGCTGAGTGAGTTTTACCGGGCCAAAGGTGCGCGCACAGCCTTCATTCTCAACCAGCACTTGGGCACTTCGGGCTATTTGCTTTCGTTGGGATACGACAGTGGCAGCAAGTCTGAAAAGTTCCAGGTGGCTCGCTCGCTCTACATGGGCATGGCCAAGTCGATAAAGCTAAGTCAGGGCTCTACGCTCTATTTTTCTGCCGGACGCTGGCTTGGTGGCGAGGTGTCTGAATCGCCCTGCATAGACGCTTACCAACGCGAGTACTGGTGCCCCAACCTGACCAGTTGGCAAGACAGACCAGGGCTGAAGAACCGCAGGGAGGCCAATGTCGACTTGGTCTGGCAACTGACTTTTTAACTCACTCGCTTTGAACGGTGGGTAAGCCGCATTTCCGGACAGCGGAAAGTATTTGCCGCTTGTGCGGTTTGACGGCCAAAGTTTGCCGCTTTCACGGAAATATAAATTAATACTCATATAAATAAAAATACCGTTATTTAATTAGAACTTTAAAGTTATAAATTTGTTTTTCCGCAAGCTGCGTGGGTCGCATGGATGGCTAGGTCAGCGTGGCTAACGCTAATTGTTCTTTTTGAAAAGTAGCTTGATGACTGCGCACGGAAGTTGCTAGTCAGTTGTCATAAGTTAGATTTTTCAAAATTTACGTCCCGGACCTTGGGACATGAACGGAGACGGGGGAATGACCATTTACAACTCTTTGGCTGGGCTCAATGCCGCCAGTTTTCAGCTGGCGACAACGTCCAACAATGTTGCCAACGTAGAAACGACGGGTTTTAAAAAATCAAGAGCGTCTTTTGAAAGCATTTATGTGTCCACGCTCCAGCAGAGCCAAAAGATCCAAGAGGGCCAAGGCCTTTCAAATGCCGAGCTAAAGCGGGACTTTCAACAGGGGCAGATCGTCACGTCTGGCAATCAGCTGGACCTGGCTATTCTGGGCAATGGTTTTCTGCCTCTCAGGTCGGCAACCGGTCCGCAAGAGCTGTACAGCCGTAACGGGGCGCTCCAAATCAACGCAGAGCGCTACGTGACCAATTCGGATGGGGACTTTCTGCGGGTTGCAACAATTGACCCAAGCAGTGGCAAGACGTCAAATGTTTTGAAGGCCTTGCAATTACCGACGCAAACGGTTGGGCAATTCAAGCCATCCACGCAAATTAAGCTGGTGAGCAACCTGTCCACCTCGCAAAAAACGATCAGCGCGCCTTTTAACAAGGACAACCCCTCGACCTACAGCTATAAAAGCAACATCAATTTGATTGATGACGCTGGCGTTGCCCGTCAGGGAGAACTCTACTTGACCAGGAAAACAGTCGCTGACCGGATTAATCCGGTCTCTGATTGGCAAAGTGTACTTTTGGTAGATGGCAAGCAGATCACGTCTGAGCCGCGTAATTACCTGCAAAGTGGCACCCCTCTGAAGGTGTCGGGTGCAGAGTTCATTGAGTGGTCTGGGCAGGGTGCAAAGTCTGACATCATCAAACTTAACGCGGGTCAGCAAGCCAGCGCCACCTTGGATGCGGTGAGTTTGGTGGGGGACAAGGTATTTCGTGGCACGGGCACTGGCACAGTGTTGATCGGGGAGCTGGATGCCCAAAAAAATGGCATGAATGGCAACCCCTTGCGGGTCAACTTGACTTCTTCAGGTTTTGCTAACAATAGCTTTGATATTGTTGATGCATCGGGTGCTTTGAAGGGTTGGACGGTACTTCCATCCCAAATCAAGCTGGACGGTAGCTCAATGATCGCTGGTTTCCCGACACCTGTGGACTTGACAAAACCATCATCAAGCCCGGGTGACAATGTGAGTGTTACCAGCGCATCATTCCGTGTGGCTCAAGGTTCACAGGGATCATCTGGTGGGAAAAACAGTGCTGAACTGTTCTCGACCGGGCAGGTTGACAAGCCCTTTGGTGTGTTGCATGGCCCCACCATCGTGAGCAATGATGCAGTCAGCTTGAAAGAGGGAGACGATATATCTTTTGATTGGCGGGCCAGTGGCGGGGCTGATGCCTATGATGTCTATGCCTATTTACTCAACGTAGATACCGGAGAAACCACCAAACTGCTGGACAAGACGGGTCTGTCTGCCGCAGAAAATACTGAGTGGGCAACCGTCAAAACTTCTATACCCAAAACCGGTAATTTTAAATTTGTGTTTGTTTCCGGCTCTTTTGATGCCACGGGCGGCATGGCGACTGGTGGACAGCTTTACGTAGACAACATTCAAACTCCGCCTTCTGCTGCTGCACCCTTGAACCCTAACCTCTTTGACGGTCTTGTGTCTTACACCCGGGTGGCAGAGGATAAAGCCGGTCTTGTGCGCTTTGATCTTAACGGCAAGCTCCAAACCGATTTGGAGCGCCTCAGTTTTAAGTCGCCGTACGGTACAAATAGCAATATATCAATTAACCTGAATGGGTCCACTCAATCAGCCAATCCGTATTCGGTCACGTCTATCGTACAAGACGGAGTGCCTGAGGGAAAGTTTTCGGACTTAACCATTGAAGCAGACGGTTTAATTACCGCCAACTTTTCAAATGGCAACCGTAATGCACTGGGCCGGATTGTGCTTGCTAACTTCACGAGTGCCACAGGGTTGACGCAGGTAGGAAACTCAAGATTTTCGGCGTCAACTGATTCGGGACTTGCCAACTTTGGCACACCCGGAAGCGGCGTACTGGGCTCGATACAATCAGGGGCATTGGAAAAGTCCAACGTGAACCTGACCGATGAAATGATGGATTTGATTGCGGCACAACGGAATTTCCAAGCCAATGCAAAGGCAATCGAGACCATAACCGCCATGACCAAGGGCATCATCGATAATATTTCCTGAGTGCGTTTGAAAATATAATGAAAAACTCAAGCCTTGTGGCTTGAATTTATGATGAAATAATAACTTGTGTTTTTTGGTAGTTATCAATTTGTATTAATCGGAAAACCTCATGAATATAAAAAAATTATCCATAACTGCAATATTGGATTTTATTAAAAGATCCGTATTGCTACCGTCCAGAAAGTCGGTTGCTCAGTTGGGCGTTCTTGGTTTTTCGGCAATATTGCTTTCAGGTTGTGCTTTGGCCCCCAGTCTGGACCAGCTGAATCAAAATCTTGCCGGAATGTCAAAACAAGAACTCATGTATTGCTTGGGCTCACCTGCACGTGTTGCGCGCAGTGGCGACATGGAGTTTGCGACTTACGTTTACAGCTTTACGTCTGAAAGCACGGCCCTCAGATGTGATGCGCACCTGACCTTCGTTGATGGTCGCGTCACCAAAGTGAGGGTAACCGGCGGGTCCCCTGGTGCGCCTGATTTTGCTTCACGTACCTGTCGGTCTGCGCTGGAAAAATGCGCAAATTGATGACCTGAAGTCGTCACGCCAACTACGCAGTATGGCGATGTGAGGGCCCGCACCCGATTGAACAAGCCCCGCCCCGTGCCGGGCAGACGCTAGCCCGCAATCGCAATCACCACAGCCGACGCGTCCAGCGATACCTTGACGCCTTGACGCAGGGCGAATGCCATGCCCTGCGCCGGAAAGCCGGTCAATTGCAGCCCGGGCATCAGTTGCACGGCGACATCGCCGCCCTGACCGTCGGGAGACAGCCGGGAAATTTCGCCGTCCAGCACATTGAGGTCTGACCGCACTGGGACTGCCGTCGAGATGCTGACGGCTGTCGCCTTGCACAGCGCCAGCGCTGCCATGCCTTTTTGCAAGCCCAGCAGCTCAACGCTTTCACAGGTGATTTTGGCGGTGAGCATGGCCCCGTTGGGCAGCTCTAGCTGGACCCGGGCTGAGCCGGCCGACTGCGCAATCGAGTGGACCTTGCACGGCAATTGATTGCGCATGCTGGTTCGCAGGCCCAGGCCTGCCAGGCCTTGCATGCTCAGTGTGTTGTCCAGATTGTTTTCCAGCTCGGCCAGCACAGTGCGTCTGGCGGCGTTCAGGCGTTCAGCGGCGTCCAGCAGTTGCTGGCCGGCCTGTGTCAGCCGGGCGCCGCCGCCGCCGCTGCCGCCGACTGATTTGTCGATCAGGGGTGCGCCGGCCAGGTTGCTCAGGTTTTCCAGGGCTTGCCAGGCGGCCTTGTAGCTGACGCCGGCGCCGCGCGCGGCCTCTGAAATGGAGCCGACGGTGCCGATTCGCCGCAAGATGTCCAGACGCTTGTCTGAGGCGTCGTGCCCCAGGGCCTGGGCGAAATGCATGGTGGGGCTGCTCATAGGTTTTGAGGGGTGCGTTATGACTGAAAAGAACAGCGCTGCTACACTTTCGTTATTCTATATTTGAATAGCGTGGTTTTTTGATGGTTCAACCCGGTGGCTGGCTGGTGGCGTTTTTGGCGGTGTTCTCCAACGCGCAAGCTGCAGAGGTCGGGGTGGCTGTCGCCTCTAACTTCATGGCGCCCATGCAAAAGATCGCGCAGGCGTTTGAGCAGGACACGGGGCACAAGGCCGTTTTGTCTTTTGGCTCGACGGGGAGCTTTTACGCGCAAATCAAGCACGGTGCGCCTTTTCAGGTCTTGCTGGCGGCCGACACGCAGACCCCCCTGAAGCTGGAAAAAGAGGGCCTGGGCGTTGCCGGCAGCCGCTTCACCTATGCGGTCGGCCAACTGGTGCTGTGGAGCCGGCAGCCGGGCCTGGTGGACGACAAGGGCGCTGTCTTGCGCAGTGGCCACTTTGCGCGCATCGCCATAGCCAACCCGAAGCTGGCACCGTACGGTGCGGCCGCCGTTGAGGTCATGGGCCAGATGGGTGTGTTGAAAGACATGCAGCCCAAGCTGGTGCAGGGCGAGAACATCGCACAGACCTACCAGTTCGTCGCCACCGGCAACGCGCAGCTGGGTTTTGTGGCCTTGTCGCAGGTTCTCGTTGACGGCAAGATGGCGCAAGGCTCGGGCTGGCCGGTGCCGCCCGGTCTGCATGCGCCGATTTTGCAAGACGCCATCTTGCTGACCAAAGGCCGGGACAACCCGGCCGCCCCGGCATTGCTGAACTATCTGAAGAGCGAGAAGGCCAGGGCGCTCATCCGTTCGTTTGGCTACGGTTCATGACCATGTCTTTTCCCATCAGTTCTGACGCGTGGGCCGCCATTGTGCTGACCCTTGAGCTGGCGGCCTCGGCCACGGTGATTTTGCTGCTCCTGGCGACGCCGCTGGCCTGGTGGCTGTCGCAAACTGCCTCCCGGTGGCGGGCCCCGGTCAGCGCCTTGGTCACGCTGCCGCTGGTGTTGCCGCCGACAGTTCTCGGTTTTTACCTGCTGGTGGCGATGGGTCCGCAGGGGCCGCTCGGGCAGCTCACGCAGGCCCTGGGCTGGGGCGTTTTGTCTTTTACTTTTGCCGGCTTGCTGATCGGTTCAGTGGTTTTTTCCCTGCCATTTGCCGTGCAACCGATTCAGCACGCGTTCGAGGCCATCGGAGCCCGGCCCATGGAAGTGGCGCTGACCCTGCGCGCCAGCCCGGTCGATGCGTTTTTCACGGTGGCGCTGCCACTGGCCAGGCCCGGCCTTGTCACCGCCGCCATCTTGAGTTTTGCCCACACCGTCGGGGAGTTCGGCGTGGTGTTGATGATCGGCGGCAATATCCCCGGCAAAACGCGCGTGGTTTCTACGCAGATTTACGGCCATGTCGAGGCCATGGAATACGCGCAAGCGCACTGGCTCGCGGGCGGCATGGTGGTCTTTTCGTTCGCCGTGTTGCTGGCGCTGTCGATGATGCGCAAGCGCGCCGGCCGGGTGATGCCATGACCCCCGCAGAGCCGTTTCGCATCCGCCTGACGCTGGCCCGCAGGGCCTTTCAATTGCACGCCGACCTGACGCTGCCTGCCAGCGGCATCACGGTGCTGTTCGGGCCTTCGGGTTCGGGCAAAACCACCTTGTTGCGCTGCGTGGCGGGGCTGGAGCGGACGGCCCACGGACTGGTCAGCCTGGGGCCCGATGTCTGGCAGGACGATGCGGCCGGCGTGTTCAAACCGGCGTGGCAAAGAGACATGGGTTATGTGTTTCAGGAAGCGAGTCTGTTTGAGCACCTGGACGTTCAGCAGAACCTGCACTACGGCCTGAAAAGAGCCGCCAAGCCGGGCGCGCTTGACGCGCTGACCCGCGCCATTGCGCTGCTGGGCATCGGCCATCTGCTGCAGCGCCAGCCCGCCAGCCTGTCCGGCGGTGAACGGCAGCGCGTTGCGATTGCCCGGGCACTGGCAACGCAGCCCAGGCTGTTGCTGCTCGACGAGCCCCTGGCCGCGCTGGACCTGGCCCGTCGCCATGAAATCCTGCCGTGGCTTGAAAAAATGCGCGATGAACTGCGCATTCCCATGCTCTACGTCACGCATTCGGCCGACGAACTGGCCAGGTTGGCGGACCACCTGGTGGTGCTGGGGGAGGGTGCGGTCAAGGCTTGCGGGGCTGCGCAAGAAGTTTTGTCGCGCGTCGACAGCCCGGCGATCGTTGGCGACGATGCCGGGGTTTTGCTCTACGGCACCGTGGCCCGGCGCGATGCGCAGTGGCATCTTTTGCAGGTTGACTTTCCGGGGGGACAGTTGTGTGTCCGCGACGATGGCATTGCGCCGGGCCGGCAAGTCCGCCTGCGGGTTTTGGCGCGTGACGCCAGCCTCACGCTTCAGGCCCCGCAGGACACCAGCATCCAGAACCACTTTCAAGGCGTGGTCGAGGCCATTGCGGACGACGCACACCCGTCCCAGGCTTTGGCTCGGGTCCGGTGCGGCGACTCTGTGGTGCTGGCCCGCGTCACCCGCAAAGCCATTTTTGCCCTGAACCTGAGCGCCGGCGCGCCCGTGTGGGTTCAGGTCAAGTCGGTGGCGGTGATCAAATAGCGGGCAGACAAAGCCGCCTCTCACAAAGTGCTGACCGTCTGCAAAATCACTTAGCCTGCAAAGCGGTGAAAGCATGTAAACTGTTTTTTTATACAGTACTTTTCGCATGCTTTCCTTCCCCCCTGAAACCCGTCCCCCCACCCGCACCGAGCCCGGTCTGGCGCAGTTTTTTCTGCCTGCCCCGGCCGGCCTGCCGGGCGCCCAGCTGCGGCTGATCAGCCACCGTCTGTCGGCCGGCTTTCCTTCGCCGGCGGCCGACTACACCGAAGAGGCGCTCAACCTCAACGATTACCTGGTGCGCAACAAGCCGGCCACCTTCATGTTCACCGTCAAGGGCGACTCGATGAACCGGGCCGGCATTCACCACGAAGACAAGGTGGTGGTAGACCGCTCGCTCACGCCGCAGGCCGGCGACATCGTGGTGGCCGTGGTCAGCGGCGAATACACCATCAAGCGCTTGCGCATGCGGCAAGGCCAGCCCGAGCTGTGGCCTGAAAACCCGGCCTACACGCCCATCACCTTTGCCGAAGGCGCCGAGCTGGAAATCTGGGGCGTGGTGGTGGGCGTGGTCAGGCGCCTCACCACGCGGGGCTGAGCGTGGCCACACCCGCCCCCGTGCCTGCCGCGCCGCAGTTCGCGCTGGTCGATGTCAATAACTTTTATGTGAGTTGCGAGCGGGTCTTTCAGCCCCGGCTGGCCGGCGTGCCCATGGTCGTGCTGTCCAACAACGACGGTTGCGCGGTGGCCCGCAGCGCCGAGGTCAAGGCCCTGGGCGTGAAGATGGGCACGCCCTGGTTCAAAATGAAAGAGTTGGCCGCCGAGCACGGCATTCTGGCGCTGTCTTCCAACTACACGCTGTACGGCGACATGAGCAACCGCGTCGTCAGCATCCTGCGCGACTTCGCCCCCGACATCGAGGTCTACAGCATCGACGAGAGCTTCTTGCGCGTTGAGTCCGTGCTGCGGCACTACGGCGGCGGTGTTGCCATGGGCCAGTGCATGCGCGAACGCATCCGGCAATGGACGGGGCTGCCGGTGTGCGCCGGCATCGGCCCGACCAAGACCCTGGCCAAGTTTGCCAACCACCTGGCCAAAAAGAACCCGGTTTTCAACGGCGTGTGCGACCTGCACGCGCTCAGCAAGCCCGAGCGCCTGGCCTGGATGGCGCAAACCGACGTGGCCGAGGTCTGGGGCGTCGGGCGGCGTATTGCCCTGCGCCTGCAGGCCATGGGCGTGCACAGCGTGCTCGACCTGCGCCGCCAGCTGCCGGCCCACATGCAGGCGCAGTTCGGCGTGGTGATGGCGCGCACCTGCAGCGAACTGCGCGGTGTGTCTTGCCTGGCGCTGGAAGACGTGGCGCCGCCCAAGCAGCAGATCATGAGCTCGCGCAGTTTTGGTGTGCCGGTGCAAACACTGGCCGAGCTGCGTGAAGCGGTGGCCAGCTACGTGGCCAAGGCCGCCGAAAAGCTGCGCCAGCAGGGCTCGGCCGCGGCTGCCGTGCAGGTCTTTGTGCAGACCAACCGTTTCAAGCCCGGCGAGCCGCAGTACAACGCCGGCTGGCTGGTGCCTCTCATCGAGCCCAGCAGCGACACCCTGGCTCTCACAGGCGCCGCGCTGGCCGGCCTGGCGGTGATCTACAAGCCCGGTTACCAGTACAAAAAAGCCGGCGTCATGCTGACGATGCTCAGTCCCCAGGCCGTCCGGCAGAGCACCCTGTTCGACGACCCGCCGGCCCGCGCCCGCTCAGCCCGGCTGATGGCCGCCATCGACGCGCTCAACCAGACCTACGGGCGCAACACCTTGCGTACCGGCGTCTGCGGCACCGCGCCACGCTGGGGCATGAAGGTGGGCAACCGCTCGGCCTGCTTCACCACCCGCTGGGACGAGTTGCCGCAAGCGCGCTGAGTCTGCCAAGCAGGCAAAATCAGCCCATGGATTCAAACAACCCATTTCCCGCCGCCCCCTCCCTCAGCCCCAGCGCCCTTGACGGACTCAAGGTGCTGGAGCTGGGCCAGCTGATCGCCGGGCCGTTTGCGGCCAAGACCTTGGCAGATTTCGGGGCGGAAGTGATCAAGATCGAGCCGCCCGGCACCGGCGACCCGCTGCGCCAGTGGCGCTTGCTCAAGGACGGCACCTCGGTGTGGTGGCAGGTGCAGTCACGCAACAAGCGCTCGCTGGCGCTGGATTTGCGCCAGAGTGAGGCGCAAGACATCGTGCGCCGGCTGGCGGCCGAGTGCGATGTGTTGATAGAGAACTTTCGCCCCGGCGCCATGGAGGGCTGGGGCCTGGGGCCGGACGAATTGCAGCGGCTGAACCCGCGGCTGATCATGCTGCGCGTGAGTGGTTACGGCCAGACCGGGCCTTACCGTGACCGCCCCGGCTTTGGCGTGGTGGCCGAGGCCATGGGCGGCTTGCGCCACCTGACGGCCGAGCCCGGCCATGTGCCGGTGCGCGTGGGTGTGAGCATGGGCGACACGCTGGCGGCGCTGCACGGCGTGATCGGCATTTTGCTGGCGCTGCAACACCGCCATCGCACGGGCGAGGGCCAGGTGATTGACGTGGCGCTGTACGAGGCGGTGTTCAATTGCATGGAAAGCCTGTTGCCCGAATACAGCGCCTTTGGTGCGGTGCGCGGGCCGGGCGGCAGTGCGCTGCCGGGCATTGCGCCCAGCAACGCTTACCGCTGCCAGGACGGCGCTTACGCGCTGGTGGCGGGCAATGGCGACAGCATTTTCAAGCGGCTGATGGGCGTGATTGGCCGGCCCGACCTGGCCGCCGACCCGGCGCTGGCCCACAACGCCGGGCGCGTGCTGCGCGTGGACGAACTGGACGCCGCCATTGGTGCGTGGGCAGCGGCGCACACGGTCGATGCGGTGCTGGCCGCGCTGGACGCGGCCTCGGTGCCGGCCGGCCGCATTTACACCGTGGCCGACATCGCCGCCGACCCGCACTACCAGGCGCGCGGCATGCTGGCGCAAGTGAGCATGGACGACGGCAGCGCGCTGACGGTGCCGGGCTTTGTGCCCAAGCTCTCGCGCACACCGGGCGCGCACCGGCGCAACGCGCCTGCGCTGGGCCAGGACACCGACGCCGTGCTGCGCGAGATCGGGCTGACCACAGTGCAGATTGAGGCTTTACAAGCGCGCGGCATTGTGGGCGGCAGCGTTCAGGGGCAGGGCGCCGCATGATCCGCACGCAAGACTTGGCTTACGCGTATGCCGGTGGGGCGACGCTGCGCTTTGACGACGTGGCGGTGCCGCAGGGTGGGGTGCTTCTCCTCAAGGGGCCGTCGGGCGCGGGCAAGTCCACCTGGCTGGCGCTGGCCGCCGGGTTGGTGGCCCCTTCGCAAGGGCAGATGGAGGTGGCCGGCCAAGTGCTGGCTGGCGGGGCGACTGACCGCTGGCGGGCCCGCAGCATCGGGTTTTTGCCGCAAAAGCTGCACCTGAGCCCAGCGCTCAGCGTGCATGACAACCTGGCGCTGGCGCAGTGGGCCGCGGGCCAGCCTGAAGACGCCGGGCGCATTGCAGAGGCGCTGGCCGCGCTGGGCGTGGCCGAGTTGGCCCGCCGCAAACCGGCGCAGTTGTCGGGTGGTCAGGCGCAGCGCGTGGCGCTGGCGCGGGCGGTGCTGTTGCAGCCGCAGGTGATTTTGGCCGACGAGCCCACGGCCAGTCTGGACGACGCCGCGGCCGCGCAGGCCGCGCAGTTGCTGGCGCAGGTGGCCGCGCAACAGGGCGCCACGCTGGTGGTGGCCAGTCATGACGCGCGCTTGCTGCAGTTTTTTGCGCAGGCCGGCCCGGTCAGTGTGCTGAATCTGGCAGCGCCCCAGATCGTCGGAGTCGCCGTGGTCGCCGGGGTGGCCGCATGAAGACACTGCGCTG
>JBIKHR010000031.1:0-14084 GCA_044362035.1 Polaromonas sp.
GATCTGATACTTTTCAACACCTGTTCGGTGCGTGAAAAAGCGCAGGAAAAAGTCTTCAGCGATCTCGGGCGCGTCAAGCACCTGAAGAAAAAAGGCGTGTTGATTGGCGTGGGCGGCTGCGTGGCCAGCCAGGAGGGCGCGGCCATCATTGCGCGGGCGCCGTATGTGGATGTGGTGTTCGGCCCGCAAACCCTGCACCGCCTGCCCGAGCTGCTGAAGGCGCGCGCCCGGCAAGGCAAATCGCAGGTGGACATCAGCTTTCCGGAAATTGAAAAATTTGACCATCTGCCGCCGGCGCGGGTAGAAGGCGCCAGCGCTTTTGTGAGCATCATGGAAGGCTGCTCCAAGTACTGCAGCTATTGCGTGGTGCCTTACACGCGCGGCGAAGAAGTCTCGCGCCCGTTTGACGATGTGCTGGTCGAGGTGGCCGGGCTGGCCGACCAGGGCGTCAAGGAAGTCACGCTGCTGGGGCAGAACGTCAACGCTTACCGCGGACCGATGACGGCGGCCGGCAAGAGTGGCCACACCGAGATCGCTGACTTTGCGATGTTGCTGGACTATGTCTCGGAGATCCCGGGCATCGAGCGCATCCGCTACGTGACCAGCCACCCGAACGAGTTCACGCAGAGCCTGATTGACGCTTACGCCCGCCTGCCCAAACTGGTCAACCATTTGCACCTGCCGGTGCAGCACGGCAGCGACCGCATTTTGATGGCCATGAAGCGCGGCTACACCGCCATGGAATACAAGAGCACCATCCGCAAGCTGCGGGCGATCCGGCCCGACCTGGCCATGAGCAGCGACTTCATCGTTGGTTTTCCGGGGGAGACAGAAGAAGACTTCGGCAAGATGATGAAGCTGATTGACGATGTGGGCTACGACACCTCGTTCAGTTTCATCTTCAGCCCGCGCCCCGGCACGCCGGCGGCCAACCTGCATGACAACACGCCGCACGACGTGAAACTCAAGCGCCTGCGCCACCTGCAGGAAACGATTGACAACAACGTGCGCGCCATCAGCGCCAGCCGGCATGGCACGGTGCAGCGCATTTTGGTGGAAGGCGCATCACGCAAGGACCCGACCGAGCTGATGGGCCGCACCGAATGCAACCGCGTTGTCAACTTCAAGGGCCAGCCGCGGCTGGTGGGTCAGATGATTGACGTGAAGATCACCGAGGCCATGCAGCGCTCATTGCGCGGCGAGGTGCTGACGGCGGAAGTCGCCAGCGCCTGACGAATTGGCGAGTGTTTAAAACTTGGGCATGCCGCCCAGGCCCTTCATGCCGCCCATGCGCTTCATCATTTTCATCATGCCGCCGCCCTTCATTTTTTTCATCATGGTCTGCATCTGCTCAAACTCGTTGAGCAGGCGGTTGACTTCCTGAACATGCACGCCCGCGCCGGCGGCGATGCGGCGTTTGCGGGTGGCTTTGATCAGGTCGGGCTTGCGGCGCTCCAGCGGGGTCATGCTCTGAATGATGCCTTCCTTGCGCTTGATGTCTTTTTCAGCCTTGCCCATGTCCATCTGACCGGCCTTGGCTGTCATCTGCGCGGGGAGCTTGTCCATCAGGCTCGACAGCCCGCCCATGTTCTTCATTTGCTGCAACTGGCCCAGAAAGTCTTCCAGGTCAAAGCCACTGCCGCTTTTCATCTTGGCAGCGAGCTTTTGCGCGGCCGCCACGTCAACGCCAGCCGTGACCTGCTCGACCAGCGCCAGAATGTCGCCCATGCCCAGAATGCGGCCGGCATGGCGCTCGGCGTCAAACACCTCCAGGCCGTCGAGTTTTTCGCTGGTACCCGAGAACTTGATCGGCGCGCCGGTGATCTGCCGCACCGACAGCGCCGCACCGCCGCGTGAATCACCGTCGGTCTTGGTCAGGATGATGCCGGTCAGCGGCAGCGCGTCCTTGAATGCCTTGGCGGTGTTGACCGCGTCCTGGCCTTGCATGGCGTCCACCACGAACAGGGTTTCGACCGGGTTGAGGACAGCGTGCAATTCCTTGATCTCGGCCATCAGGGCTTCGTCAATCGCCAGGCGGCCGGCGGTGTCCACCAACAGCACATCAAAAAAGTGCCGTTTGGCGTAATCCAGCGCAGCGCGGGCGATGTCGACCGGTTTTTGATCAGGGCTGCTGGGGAACCATTCGGCACCTGCTTGGGCCGTCACGGTTTTGAGCTGCTCGATGGCGGCGGGGCGGTAGACGTCGCCGGAGACCGTCAGCACTTTTTTCTTGCGCTTGTCTATCAGGTGCTTGGCCAGCTTGGCGGTGGTGGTGGTCTTGCCCGCGCCTTGCAGACCGGCCATCAGGATCACGGCGGGCGGCTGGGCCGCCAGGTTGATGTCGCTCACCCCCTCGCCCATGGTGGCGGCCAGCTCACGGTTGACGATGCCGACCAGCGCCTGGCCCGGCGAGAGCGAACCCATGACCTCCTGGCCCAGGGCTTTTTCCTTGACGCGGGCAATGAAGTCGCGCACCACCGGCAGCGCCACGTCGGCCTCGAGCAAGGCCATGCGCACTTCGCGCAGCATGTCCTGGACATTCGACTCGGTGATGCGGGCCTGGCCACGCATTTCCTTGACCAAGCGGGAGAGTTTGTCGGTGAGGGCTGAGGCCATGGGGTGGCTCCACGGATGGAGCAAGGGTTGATTGAAAGTGACCGGGACGGGCTAAACTGCAGCCATGATTTTAGCTTTCAGCGCATCGTTCGGTCTGGCGACATCGATTGCGGCCGTGCTTTTGTACAGCCTGCTGGCGCTGGCCAGCCAGCGTCTGTCCGCGGCGCCATCCCGCGGCCTGCTGCTGGCGGCCTGGTTGCTGCATGCGTTGGCGCTGGCCGAAGGCCTGCTGGGCCAGCCTCCGCGCTTCGGCTTTGCACCCGCTCTGTCCACCACCGTCTGGCTGGTCGTGACGGTGTATGCCGTTGAAAGCAAACTGATTCCCGAGCTCAAGGCGCGCTGGGCGCTGGCCGCGGTGGGCGCGGCGGCGGTGCTGCTGTCGCTGGCGTTTCCGGGCTCCAGCTACAACCGCATCGCCTCGCCCTGGCTGCCGCTGCATTGGGCCCTGGGCATTGCCTCTTATGGCCTGTTCGGCGCAGCCCTGCTGCACGGCTGGCTGATGAGCCGCACAGAGCGCCTGATGCGTTCGGCGCATGCCGCAGAAGCCGGCGTACCCCTGCTCAAGCTGGAGCGGCTGACCTTTCGCTTTGTCGAGGCCGGCTTCATTTTGCTGACCGCATCGCTGCTGGCCGGCTGGTTTTTTGCCGAAACCCTGTATGGCCCCCACATGGGCTCTGTGTGGAACCACAAGACCATCTTTTCACTGCTGGCCTGGCTGACCTTTGCCGGCTTGCTGGTGGGGCGGGCGCGCCTGGGCTGGCGCGGCCGCAAGGCGCGCAGCGTCCTGTACCTGGGCTCGGGGCTGCTGCTGCTGGGTTATGCCGGCTCGCGCTTTGTCCTTGAAGTGGTGCTGCACCGCGCATGAAATACTTGGTGATCCTGGTTCTGGCACTGGCCGTGATCTGGTTGTGGCAGGGAAAACGGCGCGCAGCGCTGGCCGACAAAGCGCGCCGGCAAAAGATGCAGCCGCCGGCCGGCACCGGCCACCCCTTGCCAACCACGGAAATCATTGCCTGCGATGTTTGCGGTGTTCATCTGCCGCGCACCGAAGCACTGGCGGGCGGACGCGGCGTTTATTGCAGCGAAGCCCACCGGCGTCAGGCCGAAGGTTAAAGCCGTGCATCACGCCATGGCGGACCACCCGGCCCAAGCCAGCCCCCCCCTGTGGCAGGGCGGCTGGTACCGCTTTGCCAGACGCATGGCCTCGCCGAACTTCGGCGCCCGTCCAGCGGGCATGCAGCCAGACCTGGTGCTGATTCATTCCATTAGCCTGCCGCCGGGACAATATGGCACCAGTCAGGTGCAGCGCTTGTTCACCAACCAGCTGGACTGGGATGCGCACGACTACTTCCGCAGTATTCGCGGCCTGCAGGTCTCTGCGCATTTTTTCATCACCCGGGATGGTCAGCTCTGGCAGTTCGTCAGCTGTGACGAGCGCGCCTGGCATGCCGGCGAATCCTCTTACCGCGGTAAGACGAATTGCAACGATGACTCGGTCGGTATCGAGCTGGAGGGCCTGGAAGGGCAAACCTTCGAGCCAGCCCAGTATGAAACCCTGAGCAGCCTTGGCGCCGCACTGCTGCAGGCCTATCCGATCGCCCACGTCGCCGGCCACGAGCATGTGGCGCCCGGCCGCAAGCAGGACCCGGGCGCCGGTTTTGACTGGCCGGCGCTGCGCCGCGCCCTGGGAATGTCAGCTGCGAACTTCCCGCTGAGCACGACCCCGGACTGAGCGCCCCGCCCCAAACTGGGGTAAGAACCGAGTCGCTCGAAGCGTTGCAAGGTTTAATATCGCATTTCTAAAAAAACACTACAGGTAGTGCTTGAATTAGTTCCAGACACTAGATATAGTGCTTAGGCTTCTTCCAGCAAATGTGATTTGACACATTTGCCCAGGGCCCGGAACTTGAAAAGCCCGGCACCCTCAGGCTGAAAAAACACCCGAATCATTGCTGACCCCGTCGCCAACGAACGCTACAACCTAGGAAATTCATGCAAACCAGCATCCAAACAACAACCGGCTCGCCAGCCGGCCAGGGCGCGAGCAACACAGGCTCCGACGCACAAGCTGCCACGACGCCTTACGGCCAGTACCAGATCATTCGCCGCAATGGCGCAGTGGTGCCCTTTGAGCCGAACAAGATCGCCGTTGCCATGATGAAGGCTTTTTTGGCCGTGCACGGCACGCAGGGCGCGGCTTCCGCCAGCGTTCGCGAGACCGTCGATGGCCTGACCCAGGCCGTGATCCGCGCCCTGATGCGCTCGCGTCCGGGCGGCGGCACCTTTCATATTGAAGACGTGCAGGACCAGGTCGAACTCGGCCTGATGCGCGGTGGTCACCACGAAATCGCACGCGCTTATGTGCTTTACCGCGAAAAGCGCACCCAGGAACGTGCCCAGGAGCGCGCCCGCCAGGCCACACACCAGATGCCCGAGATCCCGTCGCTGAACGTGATTGACGGCGGCAAAAAAGTCGCACTCGACATGCGCCGCCTGCAATCCCTGATCGAAGCGTCTTGTGCCGGCCTGGGCGTTGACGTCAAGCCCGACCCGATCATGTCCGAGACCATGCGCAACCTGTATGACGGTGTGCCGATCGACGAGGTCTACAAAGCCTCCATCCTGGCGGCCCGCACACTGATCGAGAAAGACCCTGACTACACCTACGCCACGGCGCGCCTGTTGCTGCACACGATTCGCCGCGAAGTGCTGGGCGAAGAAGTCGCTCAAGAAGAAATGGGCACCCGCTACGCCGAGTACTTTCCGAAGTTCATCCAGAAGGGTGTCGACAACGAACTGCTGGACGAAAAACTGCTGCAATTTGACCTGGCCCGTCTGGGCGCCGCGCTCAAGCCCGAGCGTGACATGCAGTTTGACTACCTCGGCCTGCAGACGCTGTTTGACCGCTACTTCCTGCATGTGCGCAAGCAGCGCATCGAGCTGCCGCAAGCCTTCTTCATGCGCGTGGCCATGGGCCTGTCGCTCGACGAGATCGACCGCGAAGCGCGTGCCATCGAGTTCTATGAAATCATGTCCTCGTTTGATTTCATGTCGAGCACACCGACGCTCTTCAATGCCGGTACGCTGCGTTCGCAGCTCTCGTCCTGCTACCTGACCACGGTCGCCGACGACCTGGGCGGTATTTACGACGCCATCAAGGAAAACGCCCTGTTGTCCAAGTTTGCCGGTGGCCTGGGCAATGACTGGACCCCGGTGCGCGCCCTGGGCGCCCACATCAAGGGCACCAACGGCGAGTCGCAAGGCGTGGTGCCGTTCCTGAAGGTCGTCAACGACACGGCTGTCGCGGTCAACCAGGGCGGCAAGCGCAAGGGCGCGGTCTGCGCTTACTTGGAAACTTGGCACCTGGACATTGAAGAGTTCCTTGAGCTGCGCAAAAACACCGGCGACGACCGCCGCCGTACGCACGACATGAACACCGCCAACTGGATTCCCGACCTGTTCATGCGCCGTGTCATGGAAAAAGGCAGCTGGACACTGTTCTCGCCTTCCGACACGCCTGACCTGCATGACAAGTTCGGCATCGAATTTGAAAAGGCTTACACCGCCTACGAAGCCAAAGCTGAACGCGGCGAGATCAAGCCCTCACGCAAGCTGCAAGCCATCGACATGTGGCGCAAGATGCTCTCGATGCTGTTCGAGACCGGCCATCCCTGGATCACCTTCAAGGACGCCTGCAATGTGCGCTCGCCACAGCAGCATTGCGGCGTGGTTCACTCGTCCAACCTGTGCACCGAAATCACGCTGAACACCAGCGACACCGAAACCGCTGTTTGCAACCTCGGCTCGGTCAATCTGGTGCAGCACCTGAAAGATGGCCCGGACGGCACCAAGGTGCTAGACCACGACAAGCTCAAGAAAACGATCAAGACGGCCATGCGCATGCTGGACAACGTGATCGACATCAACTACTACGCCGTCAAGAAGGCGCGTGACTCCAACATGCGCCACCGCCCGGTTGGCCTGGGCCTGATGGGCTTTCAGGATTGCCTGTATGAGCTGCGCACACCTTACGCCAGCCAGGCCGCGGTCGAATTCGCTGACACCTCCATGGAAGCGATCTGCTACTACGCCTACTGGGCCTCGACAGAGCTCGCCAAGGAACGCGGCAAGTACGCCAGCTACAAGGGCTCGCTGTGGGATCAGGGCATCCTGCCGCTGGACACGCTGGACATGCTGGCCAAAGAGCGCGGCGGCTACATTGAAGTTGACCGCTCATCGACGCTGGACTGGGACAAACTGCGCAACAAGATCGCCATCGATGGCATGCGCAACTCCAACTGCGTGGCCATTGCACCTACCGCCACGATTTCCAACATCATCGGCGTAGATGCCTGCATCGAGCCCTGCTTTGGCAACCTCTCGGTCAAGTCCAATCTGTCGGGCGAGTTCACCGTGATCAACAGCTATCTGGTGCGCGACCTCAAGCGTCTGGGCCTGTGGGACGATGTGATGGTGGTGGACCTGAAACACTTCGATGGATCGCTGCGTCCGATCGACCGCGTGCCGCAAGAAGTCAAGGCGCTTTACGCCACGGCTTTTGAAGTCGATGCCACCTGGCTGGTCGAGGCCGCCTCGCGCCGCCAGAAGTGGATTGACCAGGCGCAGTCGCTCAACATTTACATGGCTGGCGCATCGGGTAAAAAACTCGACGACACCTACAAGCTGGCCTGGTTGCGCGGTCTCAAGACTACTTACTACCTGCGCACCATGGGCGCGACACACGCCGAGAAGTCGACTGTGAAAGCGGGCAAGCTCAACGCAGTGGCGTCCGGCAACACCAGTGACAGCGGCAGCATGAATGCGATGGACGCAGCTGCGGCCACAGCGCATGCGCAGTTGACCGCATCACCGGCAACCGACATCAAGTTTTGCGCCATTGATGACCCGGGCTGCGAAGCCTGCCAATAAAAAATTGAACGCGCGGCGGCTTGCTGCCGCGCCTCAATTCGATGCAATAGAACAACACTCACTTCAGCGATTGCAATGAATAACTTTTCATTTTTTCTCGCTGCTTTCATAATCCGAAGTTATTGGAAACATCTATGTTGACCTGGGACCAAGAAGTCAAACCATCACTGCAAACCTCGCTTGCCAGCGGCTCTAACGACAGCCGCTCGATGGAGCTTCCGCCTTTTTCCTTGCAGCCCGACGTCAACGCTCCGCAGCGCATGCTGAACGATGGCGCTATTGCCCCTGTTCAGCCAGCCACGCCAGCGTCAGCGCCCACCGCCTATGATTCCTCTGCGCCCGTGCCGGCAGTGCACCGTCGCGTCAAGGCATCCGACAAGCGCATCATCAACGGTCAGACCGACGTCAACCAACTGGTGCCTTTCAAGTACAAGTGGGCCTGGGAAAAATACCTCGCCACCTGCGCTAACCACTGGATGCCGCAAGAAGTCAACATGACGCGCGACATCGCGCTCTGGAAAGACCCCAACGGCCTGACCGATGACGAACGCCGTCTCGTTATGCGCAACCTGGGCTTTTTCGTGACTGCCGATTCGCTGGCCGCCAACAACATCGTGCTGGGCACTTACCGTCACATCACTGCACCTGAGTGCCGCCAGTTCCTGCTGCGTCAGGCCTTTGAAGAAGCTATTCACACACACGCCTACCAGTACATCACTGAGTCGCTCGGCTTGGACGAGGGCGAAATCTTCAACGCGTACAACGAAGTCCAGTCCATCCGCGACAAGGACCAGTTCCTGATTCCTTTCATCGACGCGATCTCCGATCCCAACTTCAAGACCGGCACGCTTGAGAACGACCAGACATTGCTCAAGTCGCTGATCGTTTTCGCCTGCCTGATGGAAGGCCTGTTCTTTTACGTCGGCTTCACTCAAATTCTGGCGCTGGGTCGCCAGAACAAGATGACTGGTGCTGCCGAGCAGTACCAGTACATCCTGCGCGACGAGTCCATGCACTGCAACTTCGGCATCGACCTGATCAACCAGCTCAAACTGGAAAACCCGCAACTCTGGACGCCAGATTTCAAGGAAGAGATCAAAGCGCTGTTCATGAAAGCTGTCGAACTCGAGTACCGTTATGCCGAAGACACCATGCCACGTGGCGTGCTGGGCCTGAACGCCTCAATGTTCAAAGGTTACCTGCGCTACATCGCCAATCGTCGCGCCACGCAGATCGGTCTTGAGACATTGTTCCCCAACGAAGAGAATCCATTCCCATGGATGAGCGAAATGATCGACCTGAAGAAGGAACGCAACTTCTTCGAAACCCGCGTTATTGAATATCAATCGGGTGGCGCTCTTTCCTGGGATTGAGTCCTGTAGCAGAATGATTTTTGAAATACACAAGAACCAACCAGCACGCCGCAGAGCGGGTCTTGGTTCTTGTTCCCGTGTTCTCGGCGCTGGGCCCCGGTATCCGGTTGGCCCAACGCCGTGAATCGCTTCGCGTACTCCAAACGTGAAGTGCTCTTTGCAACGTGATCAAGGAGAAAACTATGGCAACTGCAAAAAAACCAGCGGCAAAAAAAGCTGCACCAAAAAAAGCCCCGGCCGCTAAAAAAGCACCGGCCAAAAAAGCCCCAGCGAAAAAAGTAGCAGCGAAAAAAGCTCCAGCCAAAAAAGCTGCAGTTAAAAAAGCGCCAGCGAAAAAAGTAGCGGCTAAAAAAGTAGCAGCGAAAAAAGCTCCAGCCAAAAAAGCTGCAGTTAAAAAAGCGCCAGCGAAAAAAGTAGCGGCCAAAAAGGCGCCAGCCAAAAAAGCAGCAGCTAAAAAAGCGCCTGCCAAAAAAGCTGCTGCCAAAAAAGCGCCTGCAAAAAAAGCCGCTGCTAAAAAAGTAGCTGCTAAAAAACCTGCTGCCAAAAAAGCTGCGAAAAAACCCGCTGCTAAAAAAGCCGCGAAAAAACCCGCTGCCAAAGCACCCGCTGCACCGGCCAGCCCCGCGGCTCAGACTACTCTGAACCCGCAAGCTGCCTGGCCGTTTCCAACAGCCAGCAAGCCGTAAGCAGTAAGGTAACTCTGCTTAAAGCCTGGTATCGAAAGATACCGGGCTTTTTTGTTTTCCAAGCATGTCCACACGCCCTCCTCCCGACGCGGTTTTCCTTGCGCACGACGCCAGAACCGGCGCGTGCCTGCTGACGGTTCATGTCACGCCCAATGCCCCCAAGACCAAGGCCGACGGACTGTACGGCGAACCGGGGCAGGAAGCCTTGCGCGTGCGTTTGCAGGCGCTGCCTGTCGATGGCCAAGCCAATGAAGCGCTGGTGAAATGGCTGTCCAAAAAGCTCGGTGTGGCGCAACGAGACATTACTCTGGTGCGTGGCCAAACCTCACGGCGCAAGCAACTGCGGCTGGAAGCCGGCGCTGTCGCCGAGGCGCACTGGGAACGCCTACTGAAGCCTTAAAAAGGCACTGGCCTTGTTCAGGCCGGGCGAATGGTCTCTAGCGTGTAGTTCTGGCAGCCGGGCGTGGCAATCTTGTGCGCGCCGACGCGGTTGCCCAACTCGCAGCACTGCACCAGCGACCATCCCCTCTCCAGACCGAACAGCAAGGCGCCGCGAAAAGCATCACCGCAGCCAGTGGGATCGACCAGTTGCGTGGCTTTCACCGGCGGCACGTGGGTCATTTGGCCGTCCACCCATACTTCGCAGCCCTGCGCGCCCAGGGTCACCACAAGCCCTTCGACACGGCGCGAAATCTCACTGCTGTCCAGCCCCGTGCGCTCGCTGAGCATACGGCCCTCGTAGTCATTGACGGTCACCCAGGTGGCCTGCTCGACAAAGTGCGTGAGCTCTTCGCCGTTGAACATGGGCAGACCCTGGCCGGGGTCGAACATGAAGGGAATGCCGGCCGCCTTGAACTGGGCGGCATGTTGCAGCATGGCGTCGCGTCCGTCCGGCGAAATGATGCCTAGTTTGATATCGCTGCGGGCCGTGATTTCTGACAGATGCGCCTGGCTCATGGCGCCGGGGTGAAAAGCCGTGATCTGGTTGTTGTCACGGTCCGTCATGATCATGGCCTGGGCTGTGTAGGTGTCGGTCAGTTCGCGGATGAACTCTGTACTGATGCCTTTGTTGCGCAGGTGCGCCACATAGTCCAGGCCATCGTTGCCCACCGTGGCCATCGGCAGTGCCGCACCACCGAGTTGCGTCAGGCTGTAGGCGATGTTGCCGGCACATCCGCCGTACTCACGGCGCAGGCCCGGCACCAGAAAAGACACATTCAGGATGTGCAATTGCTCGGGCATGATCTGCTCGGCAAAACGACCCTCGAAGGTCATGATGGTGTCAAAGGCCAGGGAACCACAAATCAAGGCGGGCATGTTTTTTTCGGAGGTCAGGGGTAAAAAGCCAGCAGGCGGTAGCCGGTAATCATCAGGGCAGGGGCTGGTTCAGCCGCAGGTGGCGCATCGGCAGCGGCGGCCTCGCCCGGGGCAGTGACGGCGGGTGCCGGCGCAGCCTGCAAATCAAAAGTGCCGGCAAAAGGCAGCGCACTGTTCAGCCAGGCGGAGCTCGCGCCGTACTCGGCAGGCAGCACGATCTTGCTGACCAGCACCTTGTCGCCGGCACCGGTCAAGGTCACTTCCAGCGCGGGCATGGCGACTGCGCCAGGGCGGTTGTTCTTGACGACAAAATTGAGGCGGTAGGTCTCGGGGCCGGTTTGGGTGAACGAGGAACTGTCGATCTCGATGGCTTCAATAACGCGTGGCGGGTTGATCTGGCAGTTCAGCGTCTGGCACAGCGACTGCAGCATGGGCAGCAGTGCCGGGTAGCGCGCAGCCAGCGCGACGCGCTCGTACACCAGACCCTGAACCAGCAGCGCCGCCAGCAGGGTGACCGACAACAGCACGGCCAGTGCGCGGTACAAGGGCTGTGAACGCCGGGCACGACGCCGGGCCGTCTTGACAAAGTTGACCTCAGCTTTGCGGCGGGCCTTGACGTTCGCCTTGGAAGGGCCTTTGGGTTCGCGGCCGTACAGCGCGAGGCGGGCATCGCTGTCGGTCGGGGCGCTGACCGGTGGCAGTTCCTCGGCTTCGTCCAGCACTTGAGGGACGGACAGGTAGCTGGACAGCGCAGCGTCAGCAGGTGCATCGCCCGCGGCACCTGGCAGAGGTGGGGCAGCGGCAGGCACGGGCGCCATGTTGTCAGGCAGCGGTTCCTGCGCGGCGAGGGCCGCTGGAACATCAGGCACAGAGTCAGCGAAGCCGGCTTGAATCGGGGAGTCCTGAAACTGCGCGTCGGGCGTCACCGGCGGCTCTTTCGATTCAGGAATCTCTGGCGCCGTTGGCACCGGGGCCATCTGGAAATGGGCCGAGGCGTCAAACACGCCGTCGCAATGACCGCAGCGCACCCAACCGTCGGAGACCTTGAGCTGGTCGGTCTCGACCTGAAACATGGTTCGGCAGGTGGGGCAACAGGTGATCAGGCTCATCGGGGGGAATTGTAGGGCTTGCCGGGGTCCGTGCGCCGTAGCTTACAGGCGCGCGGTCATCAGGATCCAGCCGTCTTCGCTGTCGGCCACTTGCAATGGTGCGTAGGGCGCATACGCGGCCTTGAGCTCATCAGCCTGGCGCTCCAAAATGCCGGCTAGCACCAAATGGCCGCCGGGCGCGACATGAGCGCAAAGCAGTGGCGCAAGCACCTTCAAGGGCGTTGCCAGGATGTTGGCCAGCACGCTCTGGTACTGGCCGCGGGCACGGTCAGGCAGACCGGCGTTGAGTTGCACATGGTTGGCTTCGGCATTGGCGAGGGTGGACTGCACCGCTGCCTCATCGATGTCCACGGCGTCGATGTCTACCGCACCGAACTTGGCCGCTCCAATGGCCAGAATGCCGGAGCCGCAGCCGTAGTCGAGCACACGGCCGGTAGCCTGGCCGGCGGCGATCCAGCGCAGGCACATGCGCGTGGTCGGGTGGGTGCCGGTACCAAAAGCCAGCCCCGGGTCCAGCCGGATCACCTGCCGCGCCTGAGCCGGCGGCTCATGCCAGGTCGGCACGATCCAGAACTCGGGGGTGATGTCCACCGGGGTGAACTGCGACTGCGTCAGGCGCACCCAGTCCTGCTCGGGCACCGGGCTGATGGCCACCAGATGGCAACCCGTGAAAAAGTCTTGCGCCATCAGCAGCGCCGCGGCCTCACGGGCCGCCGCCTCGGTGGGAAACAGGGCCACCACGCGCGAGCGCTCCCAGCCGGCCTTGGGCGGCGGCATGCCGGGTTCGCCAAACAAGGCTTGCTCGGCCGGGGTTTGCGCGTCAGCGTCTTCAACAGACACGCTCAGCGCGTCCAGCGCGTCGAGCGCATCGCTCAACGTCTCGACTGTGTCCACGGGGGCCAGCAGGACCAACTCGAAAAGACTCATAGGAACACCGGGTAAAAACAAGAAAGTGGAAAAACGACAGCCCGCGCGCACCAGGCGGCGCGTGCGGGCTGCATCAAGGGCCGGCGCGCCTCAGCGCTGACGCTTGGACAACCACTCTTCGAGGTAGTGGATGTTGGTGCCGCCGTCCATGAACTTGGCGTCCACCATCAGTTCGCGGTGCAGTGCGATGTTGGTGTTGATGCCTTCGACCGCCGTCTCGGCCAGGGCCGTGCGCATACGGGCCAGCGCCTGTTCGCGCGTGTCACCGTGCACGATGATCTTGCCGATCATCGAGTCGTAGTTGGGCGGCACAAAATAGTTGGCATAAATGTGCGAGTCCACGCGCACACCGGGACCGCCGGGCATGTGCCAGGTGGTCACGCGGCCTGGCGATGGCGTGAACTTGTAGGGGTCTTCGGCGTTGATACGGCACTCGATGGCATGGCCATTGATCTGAATCTGACGCTGGTTGAAAGGCAGTTTTTCGCCCGCAGCCACCATGATCTGGGTCTTGACGATGTCAATGCCGGTGACCCACTCCGTGACCGGGTGCTCGACCTGCACGCGGGTGTTCATCTCAATGAAATAGAACTCGCCGTCTTCGTACAAAAACTCGAACGTGCCCGCACCGCGGTAACCGATCTTCTTGACGGCCGCCACACAGCGCTCGCCGATCTTTTCGATGAGCTTGCGCGGAATGCCTGGTGCCGGCGCTTCTTCAATGACTTTTTGGTGACGCCGCTGCATGGAGCAGTCGCGCTCGCCCAGCCAGACCGCATTCTTGTGCTGGTCGGCCATGATCTGAATCTCGACGTGGCGCGGGTTCTGCAGGAACTTTTCCATGTAAACCGCCGGGTTGCCGAAGGCAGCACCGGCTTCGGCCTTGGTGGTTTGCACCGCATGAATCAGCGCCGCCTCGGTGTGCACCACGCGCATGCCGCGCCCGCCGCCGCCGCCCGCCGCCTTGATGATCACCGGGTAGCCGATGGACTTGGCCGTCCGCTTGATGATGACCGGGTCATCGGGCAAAGCGCCTTCGGAGCCGGGCACGCAGGGCACGCCGGCCTTGATCATGGCCTGCTTGGCCGAGACCTTGTCGCCCATGATGCGGATCGACTCAGGCGTCG
>JBIKHR010000032.1:0-13932 GCA_044362035.1 Polaromonas sp.
CCTCGGGCTTGCCAAGTCGCAGGAGCATAGCCGACTGCAGGTCCAGCACCACCTGCGGAGGCGGCAAGGCTGAACCGTCGCGCCAGGCCTCACTTTCCCAAAACCAGTCCTCGCCGTCCCAGTGCAATTCGCCAGACGGCGAATGACGCCAACCGCCGGCCATGACCAGGCCCGCCATCAGCCAGCTCAAGCCGCCCAACAGGGGGCGCCAGTCGCCAGGCGGTGCGCTGCGCCACCACCAGAGGCTCACGCCGGCCGCCAACAACCAGCCGCCCAGCAACATCAGCGCCAGGAAACGCGAACGCCCCAAGGGATAAGTCACCGATGGGGCGTTGTGCAGGGTCAAAGCGCTGGCAGCCGGCTCAAACCCGTTTGAACACCAGCGAGCCGTTGGTGCCGCCAAAACCGAAGTTGTTTTTGACAGCCACATCGATTTTCACATCGCGCGCCGTGTTGGCGCAGTAGTCCAGGTCGCAATCGGGGTCCTGGTTGAAGATGTTGATGGTGGGCGGTACTTTCTGGTGATGCAGCGCCAGCACCGTGTAAACCGACTCAATGCCGCCGGCACCGCCCAGCAAGTGACCCGTCATGGACTTGGTCGAGCTGACCAGCATGCGCGAAGCATGGTCGCCAAAAGCCGCCTTGATGGCCTGGGTTTCATTGATGTCGCCCAGCGGTGTCGAGGTGCCGTGGGCGTTGAGGTACTGAACCTGGTCGGCGTTGACGCCGGCATTGGCCAGCGCACCCTTCATGGCGCGGCGCGGGCCGTCCATGCTCGGCGCGGTGATGTGGCCGGCGTCGGCGCTCATGCCGAAACCTGCAAGCTCAGCGTAAATGCGGGCACCGCGTGCCTTGGCGTGTTCGTACTCTTCGAGCACCATCACGCCGGCACCTTCGCCCAGCACAAAGCCGTCGCGGTCTTTGTCCCAGGGGCGGCTGGCGGTTTTCGGGTCGTCGTTGCGGGTGGACAGCGCGCGCATGGCGGCAAAACCACCCACGCCCAACGGCGAGACCGTAGCCTCGGAGCCGCCGGCAATCATCACGTCAGCATCACCATATTCGATCATGCGACCGGCTTCGCCAATGCAATGCAGGCCCGTGGTGCAGGCTGTGACGATGGCGATGTTGGGGCCCTTGAAGCCGAACTTCATGGACACGTGTCCGGCGATCATGTTGATGATGGAGCCAGGCACAAAAAACGGGGTGATGCGGCGCGGGCCCCGGGCGACAAGTTCGACCTTGGTGTCTTCAATCAGAGGCAGGCCGCCAATGCCGGAGCCGATGACGCAACCGATGCGCACAGCCAGATCTTCATTGAGCGCTTCACCCACAGGCAGGCCGCTGTCGGCCACCGCCTGACAGGCTGCGGCCAGGCCGTAATGGATGAAAGTGTCCATGTGCCTGGCTTCTTTTTCGGCGATGTAATCGCTGATCTGGAAACCCTTGACCTCGCCTGCGATCTTGCAGGAAAAGGCCGAGGCATCAAATTTGGAAATCAGGTCAATGCCGGATTGCCCGGCCAGCAGGTTGGTCCAATTTTCGGCCACCGTGTTACCCACGGGGCTGATACAACCCAGACCTGTCACTACAACGCGGCGACGGCTCATGCGCAAATCCTGGAGAAAAACTCAAAAGGCCGCGAACGGCCTTTTGGTGGGTGAAAAAAAGCCCGGTCAGGCTTTGTGGTGGGTGTTGGCGTAATCAATCGCGTTTTGCACGGTCGTGATTTTTTCTGCGTCTTCGTCAGGGATCTCGATGCCGAACTCGTCTTCGAGTGCCATCACCAGTTCCACCGTGTCAAGTGAGTCTGCGCCCAGGTCGGCCACGAAAGACTTCTCGCTGGTGACTTGGCCCTCTTCAACGCCAAGTTGTTCGGCAATGATTTTCTTAACACGTGCTTCGATATCGCTCATAGTTCCCTCTAAGGGTTGTGAATTAATCCGTGATTTTAGCCGTTTAGAGACCCCAATCTCTTCTGGCCTGCCGGACGGATGCGAACCGGCTGATTTTTCTGTGCCCTGCCCCTGTAGTTTTCAGCTCAGGCGCTGGCTGACACGCTGGGTTTGTACCCCAAATGGCCTCACATGTACATGCCGCCGTTGATGTGGATTTCCTGGCCCGTGATGTAGCCGGCCTCAGGGCTGGCCACGAAAGCCACGGCATGCGCGATGTCTTGCGGCTTGCCCAAGTGCCCCAGCGGGATCTGCCCGAGCAAGGCTTTTTGCTGCTCTTCGGGCAGGCTGGCGGTCATGTCGGTCTCGATGAACCCCGGCGCAATGCAGTTGACCGTGATCCCGCGTGAGCCCAATTCGCGGGCCAGCGCGCGCGTCATGCCGGCCACACCGGCCTTGGCCGCCGCGTAGTTGGCCTGCCCGGGGTTGCCCGAAGCGCCCACCACCGAGGTGATGCTGATGATGCGGCCGTAGCGCTGCTTCATCATGGTGCGCATGACACCGCGGCTCATGCGAAACACCGCCTTGAGGTTGGTGTCCAGCACCGCGTCCCAGTCTTCGTCTTTCAGGCGCATGGCCAACATGTCTCGGGTGATGCCGGCGTTGTTGACCAGCACCTGAATGCCGCCGTGTTCCTTGACCAGGCTGTCGATCAGCGCATCGATGGCCGGTGCGTCAGTCACGTTGAGGTTCTTGCCGGCGCAACCGGGGTAAGCGGCCAGGGTACTCGAAATTTTGGCAGCGCCTTCGTCTGTCGTTGCGGTGCCGATGACCTTCATGCCGCGGCGGGCGAGTTCGAGCGCGATGGCCGCGCCAATGCCGCGCGAGGCGCCTGTGACCAGTGCGAGCTGGCCTTCGATTTTGATGTCTGTCATGCGTCGCTCTGTAAAAGGGTTTTCACTTCGGCCAGGCTGGCCGGGTCCAAAAGGGCAGCGCCCGTGAGTTCGGCGTCGATGCGCTTAACCATGCCGGCCAGCACCTTGCCCGGGCCGCACTCAACCAAGTTAGTCAAGCCGCGCGCCTTGATGGCCTGCACACACTCGACCCAGCGCACCGGGCCAAAGGCTTGCCGGTACAGGGCGTCACGAATTCGGTCGGGGTCAGTCTCGACGGCCACGTCGATGTTGTTGATCACAGGAATCTGCGGTGCTGCCAGGCTCAAGCCAGCGAGTTTGTCGCGCAGTTTGTCGGCGGCCGGCTTCATCAGGCTCGAGTGAAACGGCGCCGACACCGCCAGCGGCAGCGCGCGCTTGGCGCCATTGGCCTTGAGCACCTCGCAAGCCTTGTCTACCGCTGCCTTGCTGCCGGCGATCACCGTCTGGCCGGGGTCGTTGAAATTAACGGCCTCAACCACTTCGGCTGTGCCCAGGCCAAAGCTGCGAACAGCCTCAGCGCAACCTTCAATCACCTGAGCGGCCTGCATACCGAGGATGGCGGCCATGGCGCCAACGCCGACCGGCACCGCGTCTTGCATGGCCTGCGCGCGAAAGCGCACCAGCGGCGCGGCCTGCGCCAGTGTCAACACACCAGAGGCCACCAGCGCCGAGTACTCGCCCAGCGAGTGACCGGCCACGGCCGCAGGTGCCGCACCGGTTTCAGCCAGCCAGACGCGGTAGGCGGCCACAGCAGCCACCAGCATCACGGGCTGGGTGTTGGTGGTCAGGGCCAGGGCTTCCTTGGGACCTTCTTTGATCAAGAGGGTGAGGTTTTCGCCCATGGCGTCCGAGGCTTCCGCCAGCGTCTGCGCCACCACCGGGTGATCGCCCCAGGCGTCCAGCATGCCCACGGACTGCGAGCCCTGGCCGGGAAAAATAAATGCGAATGGTTTCAAAACGAGGTCTCCAGTCAAAACGCTGAACCCAGGTCAGCTTGAGAAGAATGAACAGCGGGTGAAGCCGGGGCAAAAGCGCCAGCGTGTTGCCCTGCGTGCGCGCGGCGCCATCTCAATAGTCGAGAAGCACGGCGCCCCAGGTAAAGCCACCGCCCACGCCTTCGAGCATCAGCGTGTCACCTTTTTGGATTTTGCCGCTGCGCACCGCCGAGTCCAGCGCCAGCGGAATCGACGCGGCCGAGGTGTTGCCGTGCTGATCCACCGTCACCACCACCTTGTCCATGGAAAGTTTGAGCTTTTTGGCCGTGCTTTGCATGATGCGGATGTTGGCCTGGTGCGGAATCAGCCAGTCGATATCCTCCTGGGTCTTGCCGGCCTTGGCCAGCACCGCGCGGGCAGCGTCTTCGAGCACGCCCACCGCCAACTTGAAGACGGCCTGGCCGTCCATGGTCAGCATCGGGCTGCCGCTGATCTGCCCGCCGGACACATGGCCGGGCACGCACAAAATGCCGACGTGCTTGCCGTCAGCGTGAATGTCGGTGGCCAGAATGCCTGGGACGTCCGAGGCTTCCAGCACCACGGCACCCGCGCCGTCGCCAAACAGCACGCAGGTGGTGCGGTCCGAAAAATCGAGAATGCGCGAAAACACTTCTGCGCCAATCACCAGCGCCCGAGTGGCGCTGCCCGTCTTAATTAGAGAGTCAGCCAGGGTCAATGCATACACAAAGCCGCTGCAAACCGCCTGCACGTCAAACGCCGGGCAACCAGCCACGCCAAGCTTGTTTTGCAAGATGCAGGCTGCCGAAGGAAACACCATGTCGGGCGTGGAGGTCGCCACGATGATCAGATCGATCTCGCTGGCTTGCCGGCCGGCGGCTTCGAGCGCGCTGCGGCAGGCGTGCAAAGCCAGATCGCTGACACAGACACCTGGGTCGGCAAAGTGGCGGGCCCGGATGCCGGTGCGCTCGACGATCCAGTCGTCAGAAGTCTCGACGCCCTTGGCGGCAAGTTCGGTCGCCAGATCGGCATTGGTCAGTCGGCGCGGCGGCAGGTAACTGCCCGTGCCCGTGATGCGGGAAAAACGGCTCATTCAGGACTCATTCAAGAGACGAAGGATCGTCAGTGGACAGGGGTCTGCGGCAAAGTGGAAAGTTCGCCCGGGTTGTGCGCCGTGGCGGCATCCGTCAGGCTGACCGCTGCCACATGGGCCAACAGCGGCGCCGCATGGGCGATACGGTCTTTGACTTTTCCCATCAGGTTGTTAAGGGCTGCATCATAAGCGCGATTAAGGGCCCGCTCAAAGGCAAAAGCATCTGCCGATCCGTGGCTTTTGAACACCAGTCCGCGCAGGCCCAGCAAGGCAGCGCCGTTGTACCGGCGATGGTCAACGCGTTTTTTAAAGGCAGATAGCACCGGGTAAGCCACTAAAGCAGCAATTTTGGTGAATACATTGCGTGAAAATTCGGCCTTGATAAAGCCGCCAATCATGCCGGCCAGGCCTTCGCTGGCTTTCAGGGCGACGTTGCCAACAAAGCCGTCGCAAACGACGATATCTGTGGTGCCCTTGAAAATATCATTGCCTTCAACGTTGCCATAAAAGTTCAAATCACCACTTTTTGAGGCAGATCGCAACAGTTCGCCTGCTTTTTTAATGACTTCGCTGCCTTTGATGACTTCTTCACCGATGTTGAGCAGGCCGACGCTGGGTGCCGGCAGACCGGAAACCGCCGCTACCAGGGCCGAGCCCATGACGGCAAACTGCAGCAGGTGTTGTTCGGTGCAATCAACGTTGGCACCCAAGTCCAGCACCGTGGTGGCGCCGCCTTTGGCGTTGGGAAGCTGGGTGGCGATAGCCGGTCGGTCAATGCCGTCCAGCGTCTTGAGCACGTAGCGCGAAATAGCCATCAGGGCGCCAGTGTTGCCGGCCGACACTGCAGCGTCGGCGGCAGCATCCTTGACCTGCTGCACGGCAACGCGCATGGACGAGTCTTTTTTACGCCGCAGCGCGACCTCGATCGGGTCATCCATCGTCACCACCTCGGAGGCCGGGACAATGGTGCAGCGCGGGTGCGACTGCAACTGGACAAAACGGGGATGGGCCGACAGACTGGCAGGCAGACCGGTCAACAGGACGGCAGCCTCTGAATGGCTGGCCAGAAATGCCAGGCAGGCCGGCACAGTGACCGACGGGCCGAAATCCCCTCCCATGGCATCGACAGCGATCCTGATCATGAGTCGACCGGAGCAGTCAAAAGGAGAGGTTTGGCAGCAAAACAAAGGCCCGCAGGATGAGTGCGGGCCTGGGTGTCTGAGCGCGAATTACGCTTCAGACTTGGTTTTGAGCACCTTGCGACCACGGTAAAAGCCGGTAGGGCTGATGTGGTGACGCAGGTGGGTTTCACCGGTGGTGGATTCAACGGCAATGCCTGGAACGTTCAGGGCATTGTGCGAGCGGTGCATACCGCGCTTGGAAGGTGATTTTTTGTTCTGTTGGACGGCCATGATCCGCTCCTGAGGGGGTGTAGGGTTGGTAATTACGCACTACAGCGGGCCTGACTTTTAAAAAACCATGAACTTGGAAGTCATGGCCGGTCAGGCGGTGCAACAGTACGCGAAGCCCACGATTATAGCGCGTCATAAGCCGTTTGGAGGGTCCGCCCGCCACGCGGCTACAAAGCCTCAGTTTTTCTTGAGCTGACCCAGCACCGCAAACGGGTTCGGCTTGGCCTGCGCAGCCTCGACCGCCGCGTCGCCCGCGCTGAACACCGGGGTCACCGGGCAGGTCTCATGCATGGGCACCAGCGGCAGCGCCATCAACAACTCGTCTTCCAGCAGGGCCAGCAAGTCAAACTGCGGCACCAACACCAGCAGGTCTTCTTCGGCCTCGTCATCTTCGGCCATGGCCACTTCTTCGCTTTCGACAAAGCGGTACCACTGATCCACTTCCAGTGGTGTACTCACCGCCGCCATGCAGCGCTGGCAGGTCAGTGGCACGCTGGCCCGGGCCGAGAGGTGCAGCCAGACCTGGTCTTCAGCGCCGGCCTGGGGGCGCAATTCGGCACGGGCCTGCCATTGCACGGCGGCATCCGGGGCCAGGCCCTGGGCCTCACCGGCCAGGCGCTGCAAGTCTTGAAGGGGGGTGGCTTCGGACCACGGCTGGCCGTCTTGGGCCAGCGCCTGGAGGTTCAGCCGCTGGGGCTGGAAATTTCTGGACATGCGAGGCAGTGTAAGAGAATCAGGGCATGACCGCCCCCTTCCCCGAAACCACCAACGCCTTTTCCGGGCCCCAGCGCGCCCTGGTTTTGGGCTCGACCTCGCGCTACCGGCAAGAGCTGCTGCAACGACTGCGCATTCCATTCACCGTGGCCGCACCCGCCGTTGACGAGGCCCCGCAGCCCGGCGAAGCCCCGGCCGCGCTGGCCCTACGCCTGGCACTCGCCAAGGCACACGCGGTGGCCGCCGCCTTTCCCGATGCCGTGGTGATCGGCTCCGACCAAGTAGCCGACCTGGACGGCCTGCCCATGGGCAAGCCCGGCACGCACGAACGCGCCGTCGCGCAACTGCGCCAGATGCGCGGACGCACTGTGGTCTTTCAAACCGCGGTGGCGGTGGTCTGCCATGCCAGTGGCTTTGAGCAAGCGTCGCTGGCCGCCGTCAAGGTGCGTTTTCGCGATCTGAGTGACGAGGCCATTGAATACTACCTGCGGGCCGAGCTGCCCTACGACTGCGCCGGCAGCGCCAAAAGTGAAGGCCTGGGCATCGCCCTGCTCGAAGCCATTGACAGCGATGACCCGACCGCGCTGGTGGGCCTGCCGCTGATCCGTACCTGCCGCCTGATTGAAGCCGCCGGAATTCGCCTGCTGGGCGCGAAAGCCGCCGCATGAGCACCCACGGAAAACTTTACCTGGTGCCCGCACCACTGGACTTCGGCTGCGACACCGCCGCACCCCTGCAGCAAGTCATGCCGCAAGGCACGCTCGAAGTGGCCGCCCGGCTGGGCTTTTGGGTCTGCGAAAACGCCCGCAGCACGCGCGCTTACCTCAAACGGGTGAACGAGCTGCACCCGCTGGCCCAGGCCATTCAGACGCTGCAGATTCAGGAGCTGCCGCGCGAGGTGCATAAAAAAGGTGATCACGGCGGCCAGTTCGACGCCCGCCCGCTGTTGCAGCCGGCCCTGCAAGGCCAGGACATGGGCTTGGTGAGCGAAGCCGGCATGCCGGCCATCGCCGACCCGGGCTCGTCGGTGGTGCGCGCCGCGCACGACCTGGGCCTGCAGGTGGTGCCGCTGACAGGGCCGATGTCGCTGATGCTGGCGCTGGCTTCCAGCGGCCTGAACGGGCAGAACTTCGCCTTTGTCGGCTACTTGCCGCAAGATGCAGGCGAGCGCACGCAGCGCATCCGGGAGTTGGAGTCGCTGGCCCTGAAGACCGGGCAAACGCAAATTTTCATTGAAACGCCCTACCGCAATGCCGCCTTGCTGGGTGCTTTGCTGCAAGCGATGAATGGCAACACGCGGCTGGCGCTGAGCTGCGGCCTGACGCTGGAGGCGGCCTGGTCGCGCAGCGCCCAGGTCAGCGTGTGGAAAAGCCGGCGTGATGACAAACCGGCACCACCGCTGGGCCTGCCCACGGTGTTTTGCATCGGGCGCTGAGGCCCGCTTTTTTAGCGAAACGCCGGGGCGCTGCGCAGGGCAGCCTTCATGGCGCCCTCACCCAGCGCTGCGCCAAAGCGCTTGACCAGACGTTCGGCCACGTTATCGCGGCGCGTGTAATCGATGATGTCTTCGGTCTTGACGACTTCACGGGCGACAAATTCGAGCGAACCCAAATGATCGGCAAGCCCCAGGGCAATGGCTTGTTGGCCGCTCCAGAACAGGCCACTGAACATCTCGGGTGTTTCTTTCAGGCGGTCACCGCGGCCGTTCTTGACCACCATGATGAACTGTTGGTGAATCTGGTTGAGCATGGTTTGCGCAAAAGCGCGCTGGCGCTCGCTCTGGTTGCTGAACGGGTCCAGAAAACCCTTGTTTTCGCCGGCCGTCAGCAAGCGACGCTCAACACCTAGTTTGTCCATCAGGCCGGTGAAACCAAAGCCGTCCATCAGCACGCCGATGCTGCCCACGATGCTGGCCTTGTCCACGTAAATCTGGTCAGCAGCCACGGCAATGTAATAAGCCGCTGATGCGCAAGTCTCTTCGACCACGGCATACACCGGCTTCTTGTGCTTGGCCTTGAGGCGCAGGATCTCGTCATTCATCATGCCGGCCTGCACCGGGCTGCCGCCGGGCGAGTTGATCAGCAAGACCACGGCGCGGGCGCCCTCGTCTTCAAAGGCGGCGCGCAGTGCGGAATTCACAAACTCGGCGCTGGCATCTGCGCCCTCGGCGATCTCGCCGCGAATTTCGACCACGGCCGTGTGCGGGGTGGTCACGCTACTGGGCGCAGAACCGCGGTGCAAGGCCAGCCAGACCAGCGCGATGAAAAAGGCCAGCCAGCTGAGGCGCACCACGGTTTTCCAGCGACGCGTGGCTTTTTGCTCATTGAGAGCGGCAAAAGCCAGCTTTTCAAGCGTGGCGCGCTCCCAGCCAGGTTCGTGCTGGGCGGCCTTGGCAGCACTTGGCGCCGAGCCGGCAAGCGGCGCAGGGCCCAGGGTCGGTTCGATCGGGTCGATGGGGCTTGGGTTGTTGTTGTCGTTCATGGTGATCCAGTTTAGGTGCCAATGTTAAAACGCAACCGGCTGAAGGTTATAGGCAGGGTGCCAAAAGACCACGGCGTCATGTTCCGAAAGTTCGATCTTGACCAGCCCACCGCGGCACGGACCACCCGCGCATTCGCCGGTGTCGGGCCGGTAAGCCGCACCGTGGCTGGCGCACAGCAGCCATTGGCCGCTGTCGTCAAAGATCTGGTTGGGCTGCCAGTCCATCTCCATCGCCACATGCGTGCAGCGGTTCAGATAGGCCTGCGGCTGGCCCTCAAAGCGTATGGCAAAAGCGCGGCAGGTCTGGCCCGCGTACACCACATCAAAGGGCACGGCCAGGCCGCCCTCGAGCAGATCGGCCGCGCTGCACAAAGGCTCAGGCGCGGATGCCTCAGGCATGGTCAAGCAACCAGCGCTGCAGCTCGGCCACAGAATGCGCCACCATGCGCGGGCGCAGCACATCAAAGGCGGCCGGCTCGTGCGCGCCGTAACTGACGCCCACGCTGGCACAGCCGGCATTCAGCGCCATCTGCAGGTCATGCGTGGTATCGCCAATCATCAGGGTGCGCTCGGGCGCCACGTCAAACTCGCGCATCAGCTCGTGCAGCATCAATGGATGCGGCTTGCCGGCGGTTTCGTCGGCGGTGCGCGAGCCGTCAAAGCGGCCTTTGAGCTCCACCGCGTGCAGGGCTTCGTCCAGCCCACGGCGCGACTTGCCGGTGGCCACCGTCAGCAGATGGCCGCGCGCTTTCAAGTCAGTCAGCAGGGGCAGCACACCGTCAAACAAACTGATGTCATTTTGATGAACGCCGTAATGGTGCCGGTAGCGCTGGCCGAGCTCGGGATAGCGCGCCTCGGGCACGTCGGGCGCGGCATGGGCCAGCGCTTCCATCAGCCCCAAGCCAATCACATACGAGGCAGCTTTGTCACTGGGCACGGTGCCACCCACGTCGGCCACTGCCGCCTGGATGCTGCGCACGATGATTTGCGTCGAGTCAAATAGAGTGCCGTCCCAATCGAAGGCGATCAGGTCAAAGTTCAGGGGTCGGGACATGGGCCACCAGTGTGTCAAGTTCAGCAGGAAGTTCGGCCACCAGCGTGATGCGTTTGCCGTTGGAAGGGTGTGTGAATTTCAAGCGCCAGGCATGCAAAAACATGCGCTTGAGCGCGTGCCCGGCAGGCTGCTTTTGCAGGCTTTTATTGAGCTCGAAGTCACCGTATTTGTCGTCACCCGCGATCGGATGGCCTTCAGTAGACAGGTGCACGCGAATCTGGTGTGTGCGGCCGGTCTTGATGGTGACTTCCAGCAGGCTGAAGTCGCCCAGCGGCTGCTCGGCCGACGCCGGCAAGGAACCGCGCACCTTGACCAGCGTCACCGCGCGCATGGCGTCCGGGTGTTCCTTGTCCACCACCCGCACGCGGCGTTCGCCGTCTGGCAGCAGGTATTTTTGCAAGGGCTTGTCCAGCACTTTCAATTTAGGCGGCCATTGGCCGGCCACCAGCGCCAGGTAAACCTTGTCCGTTTCGCGCTCGCGAAACTGTTCCTGCAGGATTTTGAGGGCCATGCGCTTTTTGGCAATCAACAGCACGCCGCTGGTTTCGCGATCCAGCCGGTGCACCAGTTCCAGAAAATCATGGCCGGGCCGGGCCATGCGCATCTGCTCAATCACGCCAAAGGCCACGCCGCTGCCGCCATGCACCGCCACGCCGGCCGGCTTGTCGATGGCAAGCACATGATCATCTTCAAAAAGAATGGGGAATTCACGCGAAGGCGCCAGCCCGCCCGTGCTGGAGCTGGCACCGTGGCGGGCAATCTCGACCGCCATGGCCTGGGCTTTTTGATCAGCGCGCTCGGACGTGCGCACCGGCGGCAGCCGCACCACGTCGCCCGCTTCCAGCCGGGTGTCGGCCTGCGCCCTGCCCTTGTTGATGCGCACTTCGCCGCTGCGGATGATGCGGTACACGTGGGTTTTGGGCACGCCCTTGAGCTGGCGGATCAAAAAGTTGTCCAGCCGCTGACCGGCGTAGTCCTCGCTCACGGTCACCAGGCTGGCTTGCGGGCCGGACTCGGGTACAGGTTCGGCCAAGTCCGCGTCAACGGGTCTGACAAGCTGCACGGCGGGTGCGACAACCGCCCGTTGTAGCGCATTTGTCTGTGCTTTGGCCCGGGAAGTTCCTGACCCTATAATGTGTTTCACTAGCGTTGCGCTGTAAGTAGTTGATTTGTCTGGCAGTTTAGTCCACCACAAGTCCACGCTTGCCGCAGTGCCGCGCTGGAAGGTCGATGCCAATGACTGTTTTGCCTGCAAAGCCAGGGTGCCAGGCACCCCGCGATAGGCAGTCACAGTGCGAAAGTCGACGTTTTGCGAACACAACGACGGAATATTAAATGCACAGCCCAGCGGGCTGTGCATGGATCCTGATGAGATCAAACCTTTTGACGGGTAGCCTCCTGATGACAACTCTGGTTGGATTGGTTTTTTTATGCCTGCGGCGCCTTATGGCCCCGCTTTCGGGCATGAACATTCCTGCAACCCCTGTCGCACGGACACGCTCTGCTATTTACTTAATAGCAAATACCCGCCTGGCAGCGACTCATCCCATCCACGCGCCTACGCCCCAACGCCTCGCCTGACCGCTCTTTCTTGAGCATTCAGGCCGAGCACGTGCAAGGCTCTCCGGCAATTCCCCTCGTTCGCAGCGCGTCTGCTTTCGGCATCGTTAGCCCAATTGGGGCTGTTGGATGCGCGAGAGAAACTCGACGCACAGGAACGATAAGGAATTCCGATGAAACGGATGCTGATTAACGCCACCCAGGCTGAAGAACGCCGGCTGGCCATTGTTGACGGACAAAAACTCCTCGACTACGAGATCGAAATCGAAGGGCGCGAACAGCGCAAGGGCAACATTTACAAGGCCGTCGTCACACGCGTCGAGCCTTCGCTGGAAGCCTGCTTTGTCGACTACGGTGAAGACCGCCACGGTTTTCTTCCTTTCAAGGAAATCTCGCGCAACTACTTCGCCGCTGGCGTGCCCGTTAACCAGGCCCGCATCAACGACGTGATCCGCGAGGGCCAGGAAATGATGGTCCAGGTCGAAAAAGAAGAACGCGGCAACAAGGGCGCCGCCCTCACCACCTTCGTCAGTCTGGCCGGCCGCTATGTGGTGCTCATGCCCAACAACCCGCGCGGCGGCGGGGTCAGCCGGCGCATCGAGGGCGATGACCGGGCTGAGCTCAAAGAAGCCATGGACCAGCTGGAATACCCGTCAGGCTCCAGCATCATTGCGCGCACCGCCGGCATCGGCCGCAGCGCCCCCGAGTTGCAGTGGGACTTGAACTACCTGATCAAGCTGTGGACCGCCATCGAAGGTGCCGGCAAGCAGGGCAAGGGCGCTTTCCTGATTTACCAGGAATCGAGCCTGGTCATCCGCGCCATCCGCGACTACTTCAACAGCGACATCGGCGACATCCTGTTTGACACCGACGACGTTTACGAACAAGCCAAGCAGTTCATGGCGCATGTCATGCCCGAGCATGAGCACCGCGTCAAGCGCTACCGTGACGACGCCCCGCTGTTCAGCCGCTTTCAGATTGAGCACCAGATCGAATCGGCTTACGCCCGGACCGTGCAACTGCCTTCGGGCGGCGCCATCGTGATCGACCACACCGAGGCTTTGGTTTCAGTGGACGTCAACTCGGCCCGCGCCATCAAGGGCGGCGACATCGAAGAAACCGCCACCCGTACCAACCTCGAAGCTGCTGACGAAGTGGCCCGCCAGATGCGCTTGCGCGACCTGGGCGGCCTGATCGTCATCGACTTCATTGACATGGAAGAAAGCCGCAACCGCCGCGACGTCGAAAACCGCCTGCGCGACGCGCTGCGCCAAGACCGCGCCCGTGTGCAGTTCGGCACCATCAGCAAATTCGGCCTGATGGAAATGAGCCGCCAGCGCCTGCGCCCGGCCCTGTCCGAAGGCGCGTCCATCCCCTGCCCGCGTTGCGGTGGTTCCGGCCACATCCGCGACACCGAAAGCTCCGCGCTGCAGATCCTGCGCATCATCCAGGAAGAGTCGCTCAAGGACAGCACAGCCTCGGTGCTGTGCCAGGTGCCGGTCGATGTCGCCTCTTTCCTGCTCAATGAGAAGCGCTCGGAAATCGCCAAGATCGAAATGAAGCAGCGCATCAACGTGCTGCTGGTGCCCAACAAGACGCTGGAAACGCCGAACTACCGGCTCGAACGCCTCAAGCACGACGATCCGCGTCTGGACAACATCGAAGCCAGCTACAAGATGGCCGAAGAGATCGAAGACCCGACGCTGGTCACGCGCCGCAGCCAGGAAAAGCACAACAAGCAGGAACCCATCATCAAGGGCGTGTTGCCTGATGTGCCGGCCCCTGTCGTGGTGCCCAAGCCTGAGCCCGTGGCCAAACCTGCCGCTGGCAGCCAGCGC
>JBIKHR010000259.1:0-4291 GCA_044362035.1 Polaromonas sp.
CGCGGCGAAGAAGAAATCGAAGCCATCGTGGCGCTGTCAGAGCGCTTTCCCGACGCCGGCATCACGCTGGACCCGAATGGCGGCTGGCTGCTCAAAGACGCCATCCGTCTGTGCCGCGACCGCCACAAAGAACTCGCTTACGCCGAAGACCCGTGCGGCGCCGAGGGTGTTTTCTCGGGCCGCGAAGTGATGGCCGAGTTTCGCCGCGCCACCGGCCTGCGCACCGCCACCAACATGATCGCCACTGACTGGCGCGAGATGGCGCACACCATTCATTTGCAGTCGGTCGACATTCCGCTGGCCGATCCGCATTTCTGGACCATGCAAGGCTCGGTTCGGGTGGCGCAGATGTGCCAGACCTGGGGCCTGACCTGGGGCTCGCATTCGAACAACCACTTTGACGTCTCTCTGGCCATGTTCACGCATGTGGGCGCCGCCGCACCCGGCCAGGTGACCGCCATGGACACGCACTGGATCTGGCAGGACGGCCAGCGCCTGACTCGCGAGCCGCTGCAAATTAAAAACGGCGCCATCGAGGTCCCGAAAAAACCCGGCCTGGGCATTGAGCTGGACATGGTCGAAGTTGACAAAGCTCATCAGCTGTATCTGCAGCACGGACTCGGCGCGCGCGACGATGCCATCGCCATGCAGTACCTGATTCCCAACTGGAAATTCAACAGCAAGCTGCCCTGCATGGTGCGCCCTTGAGCGCCCGCCTGCGCATCGGCGTGGTCGGTGCCGGGCTGGGGTCGGCCCCGCACTTCAAAAGTCTGCAAGAGCTCGCCGATCAGGTCGATGTGGCCTGGCTGCACGTTCGCCAGCCCGGGCGTCTGACGCCTTCCGTGCTGCCGCCGGGCGCCAACGTCACGGGCCGCTATGAAGACCTGCTCGAAGATCCCCTGCTGCAGGCCGTACTGATATTGACGCCGCCCAACACCCATCTGGACCTGGTGCAAGGCGCCGCCCGCGCCGGCAAGCATGTGCTGCTTGAAAAGCCGCTGGAGGTGTCGCTGGCCGGGGCCGAAGAACTGGTGGCCGTGTGCGAGCAGCACCAGGTGCTGCTGGCCGTGATGCTGCAACACCGATTGCGTGAATCGTCTCTGGCCCTGAAGGCCCTGATCGCCAGCGGCGAGCTGGGCGAGCTGACCGGCGCCTCTTGCAGCATGCGCTGGTGGCGCCCGCAAAGTTATTACGACGAGCCGGGCCGCGGCACGCTGGCCCGTGACGGCGGCGGCGTGCTGATCACCCAGGCCATCCACACGCTGGACCTGCTGCTCAGCCTGACCGGGCTGCCCGCGCAGGTCACGGCACTGGCCCGCACCAGCGCCGTACACCGTATGGAATGCGAAGACAGCGTGGTGGCCGTGCTGAGTTTTGCCAATGGTGCAATCGGCAGCATCGACGCCACCACCGCCGCCTACCCCGGTTTTTCAGAGCGCATCGCCCTGAACTTCACCCGGGGCAGTGCCAGCCTGGAAGCCGGTGAAATGCAGGCCGAGCTGATGGACGGACGCCGCCTGAGCGCCGGCGCCCGCCAGGCCACCGGCACAGGCGCCAATGTCATGGCCTTTGACCACCAGCCGCACCGCGCCGTCATTGCAGATTTTCTGCAAGCCATCCGGCAGGGCACGACACCGGCCGTCAGCGGCCGTTCAGCCCTGCAGGTGCACCGGCTGATTGCGGCCCTGACAGATTCGGCGCAAAGCGGCCGGGCTGTCTCTCTTTAGCAGGCGGCCGGGACTCGGTTGGCTGTGGAAATGATCAGCTACGAAATGTGTAGCAACGCCGCGCTTGCGATATAGTTGAGTTTGAGCACAGCAGCGCCCGGCAACGGATTCCTCTGGCCAGACCCCCAATGACCTTCAGGAGACCGTCGCCATGAGCGCGAAAGACCAAGCCGCCATCGGGCAACTGCTCGAGTTGCTCGAAGCCCGTTACGCACTGCGTGTGCTGTGGGCGCTCAAGGACGGCCATCCGCAAACCTTTCGCATTCTGCAAGACAGTGTCGGGCTCATCACGCCCAACACCCTGAACACCCGCATCAAGGAACTCCGCGCTGCCGGCCTCATGGGCCACAGTGGCGCCGGTTATGTGGTCACCCCGCTGGGTGCGGACTTACTCAAGCGCCTGAACGAATTGCAGGCTTTTGCATCCAAGTGGTCGCTCAGCCAGGCCAAAACCAGTGCCCCCAAGGCCCTGCCGCTCAAAACACCTACCAATTAGCGGGTCCATCTCCATGCCTTGAAAAGGGATTTGGCGTCCCCAATTAGGCCCTTCATCGTATTTTTCTGGTTCCAGCATGCCCTCCAATACCTCTACAGAACAAAATCAAAACCTCACCGGCGCTCCCAGCCCTGAAGAGCTCGAAGCCGCCCAAGCCGCCAACGAAGCCGATGCCCTGAACGCCCTGCCGGCGCTGGAGGCCGAACTGGCCGCCCTGAAAGCCAAAAACACCGAGCTGGCCGACAGTTATCTGCGCGCCAAAGCCGAGACCGAAAACGCCCGCCGCCGCGCCGACGACGAGATCAGCAAGGCGCGCAAGTTCGCATTGGAAAGCTTTGCTGAAAGCCTGCTGCCCGTGGCCGACAGTCTGGAAGCCGGCTTGCTGCTCAAAGACGCCAATACCCAGCAGATCCGCGAGGGCACCGAAGCCACCCTCAAGCAGCTCAAGAGCGCGCTCGAGCGCAACCGCGTGATGGCCATCGACCCCGCTGAGGGCACCAAGTTCGATCCGCATCAGCACCAAGCCATCAGCATGGTGCCGCTGCCCGCCGGCTCGACCCAGGAAGCCAACACCGTGGTGAGCGTGCTGCAAAAAGGCTATCTCATCGCTGACCGCGTGCTCCGGCCCGCCCTGGTCACAGTGGCAGCGCCGCAATAAGTGGTTTGCAAATAAGTCACCGGCAAAGCCACTTGGGCCCCTTGAAGTTTGCACACTTAGCCATAAGTCATCTTCACAGGCAGCCACAGACCCATCGCTTGACGCTTTGGGCCTCTTGTCAACAACACCAATCAACAAATTTCAGGAGTTAAGCATCATGGGAAGAATCATCGGCATTGACCTCGGCACCACCAACAGCTGCGTGTCCATCATGGAAGGCAACACGCCCCGCGTGATCGAGAACTCTGAAGGTGCGCGCACCACGCCGTCCATCGTGGCTTATCAGGACAGCGGCGAAGTGCTGGTCGGCGCCTCTGCCAAGCGCCAGGCGGTCACCAACCCCAAGAACACGCTGTATGCCGTCAAGCGCTTGATCGGCCGCAAGTTCGGGGAGAAAGAAGTTCAAAAAGACATCGACCTGATGCCTTACAAGATCGTCGCAGCCGACAACGGCGACGCCTGGGTGGAGGTGCGTGGCACCAAGATGTCGGCCCAGCAGGTCAGCGCCGACATTCTGCGCAAGATGAAGAAAACCGCCGAAGACTACCTTGGCGAAGCAGTGACCGAAGCAGTCATCACCGTGCCTGCTTACTTCAATGATGCACAGCGACAGGCCACCAAAGACGCCGGCCGCATTGCCGGCCTGGACGTCAAGCGCATCATCAACGAGCCCACCGCTGCTGCCCTGGCCTTTGGCTTGGACAAGCAGGAAAAAGGCGACCGAAAGATCGCGGTTTATGACTTGGGCGGTGGCACCTTCGACATCTCCATCATCGAGATCGCCGACGTGGATGGTGAAAAGCAGTTCGAAGTGCTCTCCACCAACGGCGACACCTTTTTGGGCGGCGAAGACTTTGACCAGCGCATCATCGACTTCATCATTGCCGAGTTCAAGAAAGAGCAAGGCGTCGATCTGGGCAAAGACGTGCTGGCCCTGCAGCGCCTCAAAGAAGCCGCAGAAAAAGCCAAGATCGAGCTGTCCAACAGCGCGCAGACTGACATCAACCTGCCCTACATCACCGCCGACGCTTCAGGCCCCAAACATCTGAACATCAAGATGACACGCGCCAAGCTCGAGAGCTTGGTTGACGAACTCATCGAGCGCACCATCGCCCCTTGCCGCATGGCCGTCAAGGACGCCGGCATCGACGTCAGCACCATCCATGACGTGATCTTGGTCGGCGGCATGACCCGTATGCCCAAGGTGCAGGAAAAGGTCAAAGAGTTCTTCGGCCGCGACCCGCGCAAAGACGTCAACCCCGACGAGGCCGTCGCCGTGGGCGCTGCCATTCAGGGTCAGGTCCTCTCGGGTGACCGCACCGACGTGCTGCTGCTCGACGTCACGCCTTTGTCGCTGGGCATCGAGACCATGGGCGGCGTGATGACCAAGATGATCAAGAAGAACACGAC
>JBIKHR010000033.1:0-13910 GCA_044362035.1 Polaromonas sp.
TAGACCAGCATGGCCAGCGCACCCGTGCCCATGACGGCGTTGCGCAGGCCCATGCTCAGCGACGAACCCACCACGGTTTGCACCAGCGTGGTGTCGGTGGTCAGGCGCGACAGCACTTCACCGGTTTGTGTGGTCTCAAAAAACTCAGGGCTTTGGCGCAGCACATGCGAGTACACCGCGTTGCGCAGGTCGGCGGTGATGCGCTCGCCCAGCCAGCTCACCAGGTAAAAGCGGCCGGCCGAAAAAAGCCCCAGCGCTGTGGCCACGGCAAAGAGCTCAAAGAAATGCGTGCGCAAGGCCATCAGCTGCTCGCCCTTGTCGGGCTGCGCCAGACCGCCGTCGATCAGGCTGCGCAAGGCCACCGGAAACAGCAGGGTGGCACCGGCGGCGAGCGTCAAAAACAGCAGCGCCAGAGCAATGCGTGCACGGTAAGGCCGCAAAAAAGGCAGCAGCCCGGAGAGTGACTTGGGCGAGGCCTTGGCGGGCTGAACGGTGTCGATGGAGGGAGCGGGCAGGGCGGATGCAGAAGTAACCATGCAGCCAGTTTAGCCAGAAGCGGGCCGCAACCGGTGTCAAAGCCGTGCGCAGCCCGTGTGCAGCCCGTGTGCGGCTCACAGCCGCAGCGGCGCAGCGTAACCTGTCATCTCCAGATAGCCCCGGCCCACGCGCCGGCCGCTGCTGTCGAGCAGCTCGCTCAGGCCTTCCCAGTAGACCGCGCCGGTGGACTGCCGGCTGTCGAGCTCTTGCGCGTCAATCACCGCCTTGACGGTGTAAAAGTCAGCCGGCGTGCGCACCAGCCACTCGACAGGGTAGCGCGCCTGCGTCAGCGGGCTTTGCCAGTAGCGCACGGGCTTGAAGATGACTTCGCCGCGACTGAAGCTGTAGAGCGCGCCCTGCGCCGGGCGAAACGAGCCGCCGTCCCAGACGGCGCTGCCATCGGCGCGGCGCAGTTGAAAGGCCGTGAGCGCGCTGCCGTCATCCAGGTTCATGCCGATCCAGTCCCAGCCCTTGGCCTCGGGGTGCAGCAGCTCGTCGCTCCATTCATGGTCCAGCCAGGCTTTGCCGCTGACCTCGAAAGTCTGGCCGCGCAGCCTGATTTGTCCGCTGGTGGCCAGCTGAGGCTGGCTGTAGTAGTAGCTGGCCTGGCGTGCGTCCGGTCCCTTGCGCGAGAGGCCCTGCCGGCCTTGCAGCAGCAGCGCCTGCGTGGGCTTGAACTGCAACTGCAGGCTGAAGTCTTGCCCAGGCAGGCTGGCCGTGTACAAGCCCGAGGCAGCGTTGCGCTGCAAGGTCCAGTCGCCTAACTTGAGCCCGGTGTCGTCCCGGGCGGCCATCGCCAGCCCGAAGCCTTCACGCGCGATGCGCTGGTCGTGCCAAAGCTTTTGTCCCTGCACATCGGTCACGGCGGCATGCGCAAAAATGAGTTGCCTGGCGGCAAAGTTGGACTGCAGGCTTTGCGCGGCATCTACCCGGGTGCGGAAAAATGTCAGCTGAAAACCGAACTCGCGCACACCGTCCGCACTGCGGGCATGACCGGTCACGTACCACCATTCGGTGCGCAGGTCGGGGTGGGCGCCATGGTCACGCGCAAACACCAGCGGCCGTGCGGGCAGTGCCAAGGCAGCAGGCGCCAACACCATGCCGCCCACGCTGCCCAAGCCGCCAGCACCGGCCGCCATCACGGCGCGCCGCGTCAGCAAGGTACGGCCTTGCGCAAGAATGCTTGGGCTTGAAAGATCATGCTGCGATTCTCGCAGCAAGGCTCAGGTGGCGTGCTCCCGCGCGGTCGGCCGGGTGTCAAAGACGACTTCGCCGCTGTCCACGTGCACCACGCGAATGCGTTGGCGCGTCGGGTCCGCCAGGCTCTTGACGGCCACCGCGACGGCCAGGCCGCGGTCACTGTAATACTCCTGGAAACTTTGCGGCGGCAGCAAACTGCCACGCAGCGGTTGGCTGCGTTCAATACGGTACTGTGAATTGGCCATGATGGTTGTCCTCAAAAAATGCCGGGGGTGCTGGGCACGTGCCGGCTATCCTGTTGTCTCGGCGGGCGGGTCGGGTCTTGTTCTTTTTGACCTGCGTTCATCCTAGGCCTGCATCGTGACGTTTTGGCGTCAAAGCTTTTACCGAATGGTCACTGCGGTAACAGTGTGTATGGCCGTCACGGCAGCGCTGGCGCTGTTCATGCGCCGGCTTTGGGGGCTTACCAGTCTTCTTTGACAGCCAGCACCGCGTCGGCGCTGGCCGCTGCGCGGCCGGCCAGCCAGGCGGTCAGCGTGCCGGCCAGCACCACCGCCACGCACAGTGCCAGCAGCCGCAGCCAGGGCACTTGCAAGTCCATCGTCCAGTGAAAACTTTGCGGGTTGACCACGTGCACCAGCACCACAGAGACCGCCAGCCCCAGCCCGAGTCCGGCGATCGATCCCATCACCGTCCAGGCCGCGCCTTCGCCGGCCACCACGGTGAGGATCTGGCGGCGCGTCAGTCCCAGGTGCGCCAGCAGCCCGAACTCTTTGCGCCGCGCCAGCACCTGCGCGCTGAAGTTGGCGGCCACGCCAAACAGACCAATTGCAATGGCCACGGCCTGCAGCCAGTAGGTCACGGCGAAGCTGCGGTCAAAGATGCGCAGCGAGTGCGCGCGGATCTGGCCGGCCGAGGCCAGTTCAATCAGGTCGGTGCCGGTCCCCTGATTGGAGGCAGCGTCTGCCAGTTGCCGGATGGCCGTTTGCACAGCGTCTTCATTGGCCCCGGGCGACAGCCACAGCGCCAGGTCGTTGACGCGCCTGTCACCTGTGAGGCGCACAAAATCACGTTGGTCGATAGCGATGGCGCCGAACTGGCGGGCATAGTCGCGCCACACGCCAGCCACAAAAAATTGGGGCGAGTCGGCCGTTACAAATGCTTGCGAGAGCGGCGCAAAAAAATCGCCCGGCTTGGCCTGGTACAGCTCGAGCATGGGCTCGCTGACATAAATGCCGATGGCCCCGGGCGGCACGCTCAGCGCCTCGCCGACCAGCGGCAGGGCGCGGGCCGGCGTTTGCAATTCGCGCGCAATCAGCGCCACGGCGGGCTGGCCCGGCTTGAGCAACAACTGCGTCACGCGCAGGCTGCCGGCGCGCGCCACGCCCGGCAGTGCGGCCACGCCTTGCACAAAAGCCGGGCTGAAATACGCGGTGTCACCCGCAGTGGTGTTGCTGGCGGTGCGCACATACAGATCAGCCGGTAGCACCACATCCAGCCAGTCTGTGACCGAATGTCGGAAGCTGGCCACCATGATGGTCAGCGCCACCGCCAGGCTGAGCGAAGCCACCACCCCGCTGACCGCCACGCCGGCGCTTTCGCGCACGCGCCGCGCACGCTCGACCGCCAGCATCGGCAGCGCGCGCTGCGCCACCAGCGGGCTCAGTCGGCTGTAAAGCAGGCCGATCAGGCCGGGCAGCGCGCTGATGCCGCCGACCAGCAACAGCGCCACCGACACATAAGCGCCCAGCGCGATGCCAGCCACCGGCGGCAGCAGCGCCAACAGGCCGCTGGCCGCCAGCAGCAGCCAGCTCAGCCGCGGGTGACCCGCGCCGCCCACGCTGGCACCCAGGCCCTTGAGGCTTTGCGCCGGTGCCAGTTGCTGCGCCGACCGGGCCGGCCACCAGCCGCCTACCACGGCCGCTACAACGCCCAGCCCGCCATAGATCAGCGCGGCGGCCGGGCTCCACTGCAAGCTGGGCGCGATGCCGGCAAAGTAACCGCCGCCCAGGTCGCCGCCCAGCAGGTTCAGGGCCAGCGCCGCCAGCGCCGTACCCAGGGCCACGCCGCCGGCACTGCCGACCAGGCCCAGTAGCAGCGACTCCCACAGCACCAGCTGAAGCCGCGCTCTAGAGCTCAGGCCCAGCACGCCTAGCAAGGCAAATTGCTGCGCGCGTTTGGCCACGCTCAAGGACAAGACCGAAAACACCAGAAAGGCACCGGTGAACAGCGCCACCAGCGCCAGCACCGTCAGGTTGACGCGGTAGGCGCGTGACAGCTGGCTCACGCGCTGGGCCGTGTCGCCGGGCTCGCTCAGGCTGACCTGCGCCGGCCAGTCGGCAGCGCCCTGCAGACGGCGTACAAATTTCGCGCGGTCCACGCCGGTACGCAGTTGCAGATCCACGCGAGTGAGCTCGCCGCCGCGGCCGAACAGGTCTTGCGCTGCGCCCAGGTCCATCACCGCCAACGGGCCGCCACCGGCCGCCACGCTGCCGGCCACGCGCACCGGCAGCATTTGCAGGCCGCTTTGCAGCAGCAGTTGCTCGCCGTGCAGATTGTCTTGTGCCGCGGCATTCAGGAAGACCGTGGCCGGTGCAAAAAAAGCAAAGCGGTCATCGGCCGACGCCGGCCGCGGCAGCAGCGCCGGCGCGATGCGGGCCAGCTGCAAGGCGTCCACGCCCAGCACGCGCAGGGACACGCGCTCGCCTTCGCCCTGCGAGGGCCGGGCGTAGGTGCTGAGCTCCAGCACCGGGCTGGCCACGGCCACGTCGGGATGGCCGGCGAGGCGGGCGTAAAGCGATTCGTCAAAGCGGCCTTGCGCAGCCCGCAACTCCAGGTCGGGCTGGCCATTGACCGAGCGCACGGCTTGCGAAAATTCGCTCAGCGCGGACGCATTGATGAGGTGCACCGACAAGGCCAGCGCCACGCCCAGCATGACGGCCACCACCGCCGCCGCGTTGCGCCAGGGGTGATGGCGCAGCTCTTGCCAAGAGAAGGACAGCAGCAGGGCGGGCAGCACGCGGCCCGGCTTGCGTGGGGGGTCTTCAGGCCAGGCCATCGGCGCGCAGCTTGAGCACGCGGTCAGCCCGCGCCGCAGCGGCTTCTGAATGCGTCACCAGCACCAGCGACGAGCCCTGCGCGCGCGTTTGTGCGATCAAGGCGTCCATCACGCGGGCGGCGGTGGCCGGGTCCAGGTTGCCGGTCGGCTCGTCGGCCAGCACCAGTGCCGGCTTGTGCACCAGCGCACGCGCCATGGCGACCCGCTGCAACTGCCCGCCCGAGAGTTGCTGCGGCAGCCGGCCACCCAGGCCGCTCAGGCCCACGGCGTCCAGCATGTGTTGCACGCGGGCGTCATCGGGCTGGCCCAGCAGCAGCAAGGGCAGCCCGACGTTTTGCGCCACATCCAGGTGCGGCAGCACATGGAAAGCCTGGAACACAAAACCAACGTGCCGGCGCCGGAGATGCGCGCGTTGTTCATCATCAAGCTCGCCCAGTGACTGCCCTTGCAGATGGACCGAGCCTGTGTCCCAGCTGTCGAGGCCGGCCATGCAATTGAGCAAGCTGGACTTGCCCACGCCCGACTCGCCGACGATGGCGACAAACTCGCCGGGGGCCAGGATGAGCGAGACATTCTGGAACACCGGGGTGTCGCCATAGCGTTTGGCGAGCTGGCGGATTTCAAGGTTCATGGAGTGACTCCGGCCGCCAGCGCCAGCACTTTGGCCAGCGCATCGGGTGCGTCGCAGGCCACACTGCGCCGTTGCGGCATGCTGCGCAGCCAGGTCAGCTGCCGCTTGGCCAGCTGGCGCGTGGCGGCAATGCCCTGTTCACGAAAATCGCTGGCGCTCTGCACGCCGGCGGCCTCCAGCCAGGCCCAGGCCTGGCGGTAACCGACACAGCGCATCGAAGGCAAGTCGGGGTGCAGGTCGCCGCGTGCGCGCAGTTGCATCACTTCGTCCACAAAGCCGGCCGCCAGCATGGCGTCAAAGCGCTCGGCAATGCGGCTGTGCAGCCAGGCGCGGTTGTCGGGCTCGAGCGAAATCAGCAGGCAACCTGGGTCGCCGGCTTCCGGCGTCGCGTCGGCCCCGGCAATGCGCTTTTGAAAAAATGACAGCGGCTGGCCCGATGCCCGGAACACCTCGAGCGCGCGCGATATGCGTTGCGAGTCCTGCGGCTGCAAGCGTGCCGCGGTGACAGGGTCCACGCGCGCCAGTTCGGCGTGCAGCGCGGGCCAGCCCTGTACTTCGGCTTGCCGGGCGATGTCGGCCCGCAGCGCGGGATGGGCGGTGGGCATGGGGTCCAGACCGTCGAACAAGGCCTTGAAATAAAGCATGGTGCCGCCCGCCAGCAAGGGCAACGCGCCGCGCCCGCGAATCTCTGCCATCAGGCGCCTGGCGTCCAGCACAAACTCGGCCGCACTGTAGGCCTGCAGCGGGTCGCGGATGTTGATCAGGTGGTGCGGTGCCGCCGCCAGTTCTTCGCCGCTCGGCTTGGCGGTACCGATGTCCATGCCCCGGTACACCAGGGCCGAGTCCACGCTGATGATCTCGACCGCTTGCTGCCGCGCAATGGCCAGCGCCGCTGCCGTCTTGCCGGCGGCGGTGGGGCCGGCCAGGGCAATGTAGTCGGGCGCTTGGATGGACGGGCTGCTCATCGCATTCAGGCGGCCACAGCCGGGCTGGTGGACGGCTGGCTGCGACCGTAGCGCGGCACCACGGTCCAGGCGGTCAGGGCCAGCAACAGGCTCCAGCCGGCCACGCCATAAGCCAGTGGCCGTGCGGTGCCGTCCATGTGCGTGCCCAACCAGCTGCCCACCACAAAGGCCACCAGCATCATCAAAAAACCGTTGAGCGCGGCGGCGGTGCCGGCCGCTTGCGGAAAGGGCCCGACCGCGCCCGTCTGGCCGCAGGGTTGGTGCACGCCGTGGCCCAGCATGTACAGCGCAAATGGAATGCAAAGCGACCAGATGTTGACGATGCCGGCCCAGGCCAGTGCCGCCATCATCAGCCCGCCACTCATGCTCAGCCCTCCGGCAATCGCGGTTGAAGTCTGCACACCAAAACGCGGCAGCAGCCGGCGGCACAAAAAGGTGCCCAGCAAATAGGCAAAGCACATCAGGAACAAGACCATGCCGTATTGCGTTTTGCTCAGGCCCAGCAGCTGTATGAAGACAAACGACGAGGTCGCCAAAAAGACGAAGAGCCCGCCATACGAGGCCACCGACAGCGCAGAAAAAGCCAAGAAAGTAGGGTGGCGCAGGATCGTCAGCCAGGTGCGCAGCAGCCGGGCCGGTTGAAGTGCTTGGGCATCCGGCCGTTGCAGGGTTTCTTCAAAGCGCCAGGCGATCAGGCCCAGCGTGGCCGCCCCGAAAAGCGCCGGCACCAGCAAGGTCAGCCGCCAGCCCGACCACTCGGACACCAGGCTGCCCACCGGCGCGGCCACGCAGGCCAGCACGCCCAGCCCGCTAAGACCCTTGGACATGATGCGCGCGCCATCGGCAGGTAGATACAGGTCGCGTACCAAGGCGCGCGCGCACATCACCACGGCCCCCATGGCGACGCCTTGCAGCACGCGCCAGCCGATCAGCCACTGCATGGTTGGGGCCAGCGTGCTGCCGACGGACGCCAGCGTGTAGACCAGCAGTCCGATGAGCAAGACCGGCCGGCGGCCGAAGCGGTCAGACAAAGGCCCCCAGATCAGTTGCGAGCAACCGAAGGCCAGCAGCAACGCGCTCAGCGTGTATTGCGCCTGCGCCATCGTCGCCGCGAAGCTTGCAGACAGCGAGGGCAGGGCCGGCAGGTACAAGTCGGTGGTGACGGGCTGTATGCCCAGTGACAAGGCCAGGATCAGCACCACCAGCCCGGCGGGCATGCCAGTCGGGGCCGCGCTGGCGTACTGTGGCAAAGGGAAAAGCGGGCGGGAAGGCATCGTAACGAGCGTAGCAGGAATTAAAAAGCCCCAAGCAACAGCCTTAAGCCAGCGGCTGGGGCCTGCCCGGGTGGGCGCGTCTTTTAAACTCCCCGCATGAACACGCCTTTACAAGACCCGCCGCCAGCCCTTGAGGCCCGCGAGCCAGCCCTGAAACCTTCCTCCGAAGCCTGGGCGCTGGGCGTGGGCGGCTTGCTGCCTTTTCTAGCGGGCGCCGCCGGCTTGTGGAGTCTGCCGATGGAGTGGGCGGGGCTGGCGGCCACGGCCCTGTTGACCTACGCGGCCGTGATTGTGAGTTTTTTGGGTGGCATCCACTGGGGGCTGGCCATGCGGCAGCAGCGGGTGCCGCGCGGCTGGCTGACCTGGGGCGTCTTGCCCAGCCTGCTGGCCTGGGCCGGCTTGCTGCTCAACAGCGCCTGGGGCTTGTTGCTGATGGCCGCCAGTTTGATCGTCTGCTATGTGGTTGACGCCCAGATTTACCGTCCGCTGCAACTGGGCAGCTGGCTGGTCCTGCGTGGTTTGCTGACGTTGGTGGCCGTGGTGTCGTGCCTGGTGGGCGCGGCGGCTTTCTGGGGCTAGCGCCCGCGCAAAAACAAGCTGTCAAGCTCGCGCACGCTCATTTGCCGCCAAGTCGGACGGCCGTGGTTGCATTGGTCCGAACGCTCAGTGGCTTCCATCTGGCGCAGCAAGCCGTTCATCTCGTCGATGGTGAGCTTGCGGTTGGCGCGCACCGCTCCGTGGCAGGCCATGGTCGAGAGCAGTTCGTTTTGCGCGCGCTGAATAACCGTGCTGGCATCGTGCTGGGCCAGCTCAGCCAGCACGCTGCGTGCCAGCTCCACTGCGTCAGACTGCGCCAGCGAGGTTGGCACCGCCCGCACGGCCAGCGTCAAGGGTGAAAAAGGCGTGATTTCGAGACCGAGAATTTCCAGGCTTTCAATCGCTCCTTGCGCCGTGGCGATTTCTTGCGGCGTGGCCGCAAAGGTGGCCGGAATCAGCAACGGCTGGCTGCTGATGCGGGCATCGCTGAGCTGGGATTTCAGGCGCTCGTAGACGATGCGCTCGTGCGCCGCATGCATGTCCACAATCACCAGGCCCTGGGTGTTTTCAGCCAGGATGTAAATGCCCTGCAACTGCGCCAGCGCCCGGCCCAGCGGCCAGTCACCGGGCGGCAGCGAGGCGGCTGGCAAAGCATCCGGCAAAGCGGCGGGCAGTGTGGCCAGCGCGCTGGCGGGCCAGCTGGCTTGGCCTTCGGCCTGCGGCCACATGGCCTCAAAATCATTGACACGCAGGTTTTGCCGGTGCGTCAGGTCGATGCCGCTTTGCGCCCAGCCCGCATGGCCGAATGTCTGCCGCTTATCGGCTCCGGGCTGCTCTGCCAGTGCGGGGGCCGGAGCTTGCGAGCGGGGCGCGGCCAGCGCGTTTTCGGCCGCATGGCGCACTGCCTGGTGGACCTCGCGGCTGTCGCGAAAGCGCACCTCGATCTTGGTCGGGTGCACATTCACGTCCACGCGCGCCGGGTCCATCTCGACATACAGCGCATAGACCGGCTGGCGGTGGCCGTGCAGCACGTCTTCGTAGGCGCTGCGGGCGGCGTGTGTCAGCACCTTGTCGCGAACAAAGCGGCCGTTGACATAGGCAAACTGCTGGTCGGGGCGCGAGCGGGCGGCGTCCGGAATGCCAGCGCGGCCCCAGACGCGAACTGCCGGTTGGCCGTTCTCGCGGCGGGCGCTGCTCTCATAGCTCACCGCCACGGACTGCGCCACAAAGTCTTCGCCCAGCACATCGGCCAGGCGCTGGTTCAGCGCCGCCAAAGAGTCGTCGCCGTGCATCGAGGTGGTGGCGGCGCGCCACTGCTCGACCAGCTTGCCTTCATGCCAGATGGCAAAGCCGACATCGGGCCGCACCAGCGCATGGCGGCGAACGGCTTCAATGCAGTGCGCCAGCTCGGTGGCGTCGGTTTTTAAAAACTTGCGGCGGGCCGGGGTGGCGTAAAAAAGCTCACGCACTTCGACCGTGGTGCCGGGGCTGCGGGCGGCCGGCTTGAGCTCGCCGGTGCGGCCGTCGAGTTGCCAGGCGTGCGCATCGGCCGCAGCGCTTTGGCTGCCCGCATGGCGCGAGACCAGGCTCATGTCGGCAATCGAGTTGATGGCCGCCAGCGCTTCACCCCTGAAACCCATGGTGCCAACGGACTCCAAGTCTTGCAGCGAGGCGATCTTGCTGGTGGCGTGGCGGCGCAGGGCGGTGGCCAGTTCATCGCGGGGAATGCCGCTGCCGTCGTCTTCGACCAGAATCAGGCGCACACCGCCGGCCAGCAGGCGGACGGTGACCTGACGGGCACCGGCGTCCAGTGCGTTGTCCACCAGTTCGCGCACCACCGAGGCGGGCCGCTCGACCACTTCACCGGCGGCGATCTGGCTGATCAGCTCGTCAGGCAGTTCGCGGATGGGGCGGCGGGACAGGGCGTGGGCATCAAGGTTCACGGGGCGATTTTAGGCTGTGCGCGTGTCAAAATCAGCCGGATGGAACTACTCGCTTTTTTGATCGACTTCATTTTGCATGTGGACCGGCATCTGGAGGTTTTTGTACAGACCTATGGCGCCTGGGTTTACGCCTTGCTGTTTGCCATCGTGTTTGTCGAGACCGGCCTGGTGGTGATGCCGTTTTTGCCCGGTGATTCGCTGCTGTTCATCGTTGGGGCGCTGTGCGGTGTCGGGCTGATCAGCCTGCCGGTGGCCACCGGTGTACTGCTGGTGGCGGCCATTCTGGGCGACCAATGCAACTACAGCATTGGCCGGCATATCGGCCCCAAGGTGTTCCAGTGGGAAGACTCGCGCTGGTTCAATAAACGCGCTTTTGACCAGGCCCATGATTTTTACGAGCGCTACGGCGGCGTCACCATCATCCTGGCGCGCTTCATGCCGTTTGTGCGCACCTTCGCGCCCTTTGTGGCGGGCGTGGCCGAGATGGACCGGCACAAGTTCACGGTCTACAACGTGGTGGGTGCCCTGATCTGGGTCTGCGGCCTGGTGGGTGCGGGCTATCTGTTTGGCAACTTTGACTGGGTCAAGGCCAATCTGAGCAAGATCATCTGGGCCATGATTCTGGTGCCCGGCCTGTTGGTGATCTTTGGCGCTCTCAAGGCCAGGCGCGCTGCTGCTGCTCGCTAGCGTTCAGATCGCCCGGTTGCGCGCCAGCGGCGGGTTTTTCGCGAAGTAGCGCAAGATGCCGCGCATCAGTGCGTCTGACAACTGCACCTGGTAAGCCGGGTTGCGCAAGCGCAATTCCTCGTCGGGGTTGCTGATGAACGCTGTTTCTACCAGCACGCTCGGAATGTCGGGTGCCTTAAGCACCGCAAAGCCGGCCTGCTCGACGCGCGGCTTGTGCAGCTTGCCGATGCTGCCGATCTCGCCCAGCATGGCACCGCCCAGCTTCAGGCTGTCGCTGATTTGCGCGGTGGTGCTCATGTCCAGCATGGCCTTGAGCACCTGTGCGTCTTTGGCCTTGACATTGAGGCCGCCCACCTTGTCGGCCGCATTTTCCTTGTTGGCCAGCCAGCGCGCAGAGCTGCTCGAGGCGCCCCGGTCGCTCAGCGCAAATACGCTGGCGCCCTGAGGACGGTCAGAGAAAAACGCATCGGCGTGGATGCTGATGAATAAGTCAGCCTGCACACGCCTGGCTTTTTCCACGCGCACATGCAGGGGCACAAAAAAATCAGCCTCCCGTGTGAGGAATGCGCGCATATTGGGCTGCTGGTTGATGCGCTCGCGCAGCAGCATGGCGATTTGCAGCACCACGTCTTTTTCGCGCGTGCCGCCGGGGCCGATGGCACCCGGGTCTTCACCGCCATGGCCGGGGTCCAGCGCAACGATCACCAGGCGGTCTGTCTTGGCGGTCTTGGTTGCAGGCGCGGGCGTTGGTGGCGCTGCCTGCGCAGCGGCCAGCGGGCCGGTCTCGGCGCGGCGGCCAGCGCCGGCGATCAATTCGCCCAGCGGGTCGGCCTGCGCCGGCAAGTTTTGAGGGGCCGATGACGCCGCCGCGGGGGCAGTGGCCTGCATGTCCTTGAGCCGCTCGGCGATCAGCGCTTCGAGCGGGTCCATGGGTTTTTGCGGGTACAGGTCAAACACCAGCCGGTGCTGGTAGGGCGCCACAGGCGCCAGTGAAAACACCTGCGGCTGCACCGCTTGCTTGAGGTCGATCACCAGGCGCACCACTCCGGGCGCGTTTTGCCCGACGCGTATGCCCGCGATGTTCGGGTCATCAGGCCGCACCTTGGCCACCAGTTCGCGCAGCGCGGGCAGCAGGTCCATGCCGTCAATGTCGATGGCCACGCGCGGCGGATCGGCGATGAGCAACTGGCGGGCCTTGATTTCACGGTCCGACTCGATGGTCAGGCGCGTGTAGTCTTTGGACGGCCAGACCCGCACGGCTAAGATTTCTGCGCCGCGGGCGATGTGCTGCGCGCCCAGCAGCAAGACCAGGCTGCCGCCTTGCAGCAGTTGGCGACGGTTGGGTCCCTGGCTCATACAGCCAGCAGGGCAGCGCCCGTCGGTGTAGTGGCGCGCAGGCTGACGCGGCGTTCGTCAGCCGCGCCCGTCTCCAGTTTCAGCGTCAGGTCGGGCGCGGGCAGGTGCCGGCCGGCTTTGTCGGGCCATTCAACCAGTTTGAGCCCCGGGCCGGCAAAGATGTCGCGAAAGCCGGCTTCTTCCCATTCGTTGGGGTCATTGAAGCGGTAAAAGTCAAAGTGCCAGACGCCCAGCGGCTCGCCGCTGGCGCTGCGCACGCTGTAGGGCTCGACCACGGCATAGGTCGGGCTTTTGATGCGCCCCTCTACACCCAGCGCCTGCAGCAGGTGGCGCACCAGGGTGGTCTTGCCGGCACCCAGGTCACCGTGCAAGGCCACGCAGGCACTCAAGCCCGGACCGGCGGCCAGCACGCGCTGCGCCAGGGTTCGTGCGAAGTCGCGCGTGTGCGCTTCGTCCGGCCAGGCCAGAGTTTTTACAATGGGAAGGTGAATATCAATAGCCATCAATTCGTGTCACAGATCCAGGTTTGGGCGCGCGAGCTTGGATTCTCGCAAATTGGCGTGGCGGGGATTGACTTGTCATCGGCAGAACCCGGATTATCGGCCTGGCTGGCGGCCGGTTTTCAAGGCGACATGCAGTACATGGCGGCGCACGGGCTCAAGCGGGCCCGACCTGCCGAACTGGTGCCCGGCACGCTCAGCGTGATCACCGCGCGCATGGACTACCTGCCGGCGCAGATAACGGGCGCAGCTGACGATTGGCAGGCCGAAGAACTGGCTCGCCTGGCGCGGCCCACCGAAGCCGTGGTCTCTGTGTATGCCCGCGGCCGTGACTATCACAAGGTGCTGCGCGCGCGCTTGCAGCAACTGAGCGAACGCATCGCCCGGCACGTGGGCCCCTTTGGCCACCGCGCTTTCACCGACTCGGCGCCTGTGCTCGAAGCCGAACTCGCTGCCCGCAGCGGCCAGGGCTGGCGCGGCAAGCACACGCTGCTGCTCAACCGCGAAGCGGGTTCCATGTTTTTTCTGGGCGAGATTTATGTCGACCTGGCGCTGCCCCCCACTGAAGCGGTGACCGGGCATTGCGGCAGCTGCAGCGCCTGCATCACGGCCTGCCCGACGCAGGCCATCGTGGCGCCGCACCGGCTGGACGCGCGGCGCTGCATTTCTTACCTCACCATCGAACACGCCGGGGCCATACCGCTGGAGTTGCGGCCCTTGATCGGCAACCGTATTTATGGGTGCGACGACTGCCAGCTGGTCTGCCCGTGGAACAAGTACGCGCAGCGCAATGCCTTGCCCGACTTTGACGAACGTGCCGGCCTCACCGGTCAGCAATTGACAACGCTGTGGGGCTGGAGCGAAGCCGAGTTTTTGCGCCATACCGAGGGCAGCGCGATACGCCGCATCGGCCATGAACGCTGGCTGCGCAACTTGGCGGTGGCCATGGGCAATGCTTTGCGCAGTGGCGGCGCAGATGCCTTGGGTGGTGCCGAGCGTGCCGCTTTGCGCGCGGCCCTGCAAAGCCGGCTGCCTGCCGCCAGCGCCTTGCTGCAGGAGCATATTCAATGGGCTCTGGCTGGCCCCAGCCCTGGCGCTGGCGCTTAAGGCAGCAGGCCGATCAGGCTGATGGCAAAAGGCAGGCTGAGCAAGCCCAGCAGCGTGGACACCGTGACCAGGCCCGCCACCAGCGGCCCGTCGTAGCCCATGCGGGCGGCCAGCA
>JBIKHR010000260.1:0-4285 GCA_044362035.1 Polaromonas sp.
ACGATGCTTTGAGCTGGGTGCTGATTCCGCTGCTGGGCTTCACCATGGCCGGCTGCGCGCTGACCGCCATTATTTTTGGCCTGACGTCCACTGAAAAATGGAATGCGCGCTTCAACCCGGACCAGCCGCCTGACGCGACACCCGGCGAGACCAGCTGGTTGACCATCTTGGGCGTGGCCTTCGCGCTGCTGGGCGGCACCACCGCGCTGACGGGCAGCCTGGCCTTCAGCTTTCAGCATTACTTTGAGTTTCAGGTCGAAGAAGCCCGCAAGATTTCTCAGTAACTCATGCCAGCCGGGGCAGCGGCCTCAACTCACCAGCATCAACGCGATCGTCAGCGTCAGCAAGGCCAGTGCCGTGGACACGGCCACACTGGCGGTGATCAGTTCCTGGGCAACGCTGTAGCGCTGCGAAAAAAGAAACACATTGGCGCCCATCGGCAGCGCCGCAGCCGCCACCATCACCGCCATCGGCAAGCCGCTCACGCCCATCCAGAGGCACAGCGCAAACACCAGCAGCGGGTGCAGGATGTTCTTGACACCGGCCAGCACCAGGGCCGGCCGCCAATGGGCGCCGACAGGCGTGTAAGCCAGCGTGACACCCACCAGCATCAAGGCCACCGGGCTGAAGGCCTTGGCCATCAGCTCCAACGGAGTTTCAATCGCCTGAGGCAGTTGCCAGCCGGTCCGGGCAAACAACAAACCGGCCAGCAAGGGCAGCGTCACGGGGTGCCAGATGCTGTTTTTAAGGGCATTGAGCACCGTGGCCAGCGCGGGGCGCGGGGCGGCACCTGGCAACTGCTCGCGTGCCACCGCCAGTTCCAGCATCACCGTCGCACTGCTCAACAGCACCAACGAATGCACTGCTACCAGCGTCAGCAGCGTCACCAGCCCGGCCGGGCCGTAGACCAGGGTGACCAGCGCAATGCCAATCATGACGGTGTTGGAATAAGTGGCCGCCAGGGCCAGCACTGCGGCGCGGCGGTTAAAGCCTTGCAACAAAAAAGTGCTGCCAAACAGCAAGCCGACCGCCATAAAGTAGGCCGCCACGGGCTTGAAGTCGAGTTGCTCCAGATGCACGCGGCTCATGGTGCGAAACAACAGCGCCGGCGTGAGCAACAAAAAAACCAGGTTGGACAGGTCCTTGACGGACGTGGACCGGACCCAGCCCAGACGGGCTGCCCCGAAGCCCAGGGCGATCAGCGCAATGACGGGAAGCAGCGAGACCAGCACCAGCGAATTCATCGCGCCGATCTTAGCCGTGGCCTGCATGGCCCGGCGAGATGGCAGCGCCTTAAGACTTCACGCGGTCAGCAAAAGTCTTGCGGAACTTGGCCACCTTGGGGGCGGCCACGGCCATGCAGTAACCCTGGTGCGGATTGCGCTCGAAGAAATCCTGGTGATAGTCCTCGGCCGGCCAGTAGTTGGCCAGCGGCAGCACCTCGGTGACGATGGGCCGGCCGAACAAGTCGGCCTGCGTCATCTCGGCCAGCATGCTGCGGGCGATATCACCCTGCGCCGGGGTCGAGACATAAATGCCGCTGCGGTACTGCGTGCCGGCGTCGTTGCCCTGGCGGTTCAGCGTGGTCGGGTCGTGAATGACGAAAAAGATTTCCAGAATCTCACGCAGGCTGATTTGCGCCGGGTCATAGACCAGCTTGACCACCTCGTTGTGCCCGGTGTCGCCGCCGCAGACCTGCTCGTAGCTGGGGCGCAGCACATGGCCGTTGCTGTAACCCGACTCCACATCGGTCACGCCGCGCACCTTCACAAACACCGCCTCGGTGCACCAAAAACATCCGCCGCCCAAAGTGATGGTCTGCAATTCGCTCATGAAAATCTTTCTTTGAAGTAGGCTGAAGCTGCCTGATTTTGCCCATCACCGGGCCCGCGCTCACAGCGCCGCCGGCAAAGTCGCCTGCACCGCATGGACAAAGGCGCTCAGGGCCGGGCTGTCGCGGCTGGTTTTCCAGAGGCACTGGGTTTCATAGCGCATGCGCTGGTCTTGCAGCGGCACAAACACCGCCCCGGCCAATGCCGACTGCGCCAGCGCCGCCGGCACCAGGGCCACACCCATGCCCTGCGCCACCAGCGAGACCACGCTCAGCCAGTGCCGCAACTCAAAGCGAATCTCCGGGTCCAGCCCCGACTCGGCGCACAGGGCCAGGATGCGCTCATGGTAGTCGGGCGACACCGCCTTGGACACCACCGCAAAGGGCTCGCCCTTGAGCAGCGCCAGGTCCAGGTCCAGCTGCGCGGCCAGCGGATGCCCCGCCGGCAAACACGCCACCAGCGACTGGCTGGCCACGCGAATCTGCGACAGCTCGGTCGGCACGCGCGTGGTGTGCACAAAACCCAGGTCAATGCGGTCCTGCGCCAGTTCGATCAGCTGCTCGCTGGAGCTCAGCTCCTTGAGCAGCAAGCGCAGCCGCGGATGCCCGGACTGAAAACGCGTCAGGATGGCCGGCAGGCCGCTGAACAGCATGGTCCCGGAAAAGCCGATGGTCAGGCTGCCGGCCATGCCCTCGCCAACATCCTTGGCCAGGCTGGCCGCCTGGGCGGCTTGCGCCAGCAGGGCCCGGGCGGCGGGCACAAAGGCCAGCCCGGCAGCGGTCAGTTGCACCGACTTGCTGTTGCGCGTGAGCAGGCGCGCACCCACCGAGGCTTCGAGTTGCTGCAGGTTCAGCGACAGCGGCGGCTGTGAGATGGCCAGCCGGCGTGCGGCCCGGCCAAAGTGCAGTTCTTCGGCCAGCACCAGAAAGTAGCGAAGGTGGCGGAATTCCATAGATATGAAAAATGTATTGTTGAATCGATAATCTGTATTAGACAGCTATTCATGGCTGCCAAACAATCACCCCTACACTTTTTGCACTTATTTGGAGACAGCACATGGCCACGAAATTCAACTGGGAAGACCCCTTCTTCATGAGCGAACAGCTCAGCGACGACGAGCGCGCCATCGTTGATGCCGCGCACGACTTTTGCCAGGAGAAGCTGCAAACTCGTGTGCTGATGGCCGCGCGCCACGAAAAATTTGACCGCGAGATCATGAACGAGGCCGGTGCCATGGGCTTTCTGGGCAGCACCATTGAAGGTTACGGCTGCGCCGGCCTGAGCTATGTGGCCTACGGCCTGATCGCCCGCGAAGTCGAGCGTGTGGACAGCGGCTACCGCAGCGCCATCAGCGTGCAAAGCTCGCTGGTCATGCACCCCATCAACGAATACGGCAACGAAGAGCAGCGCCAGCGCTTTTTGCCCAAACTGGCCACCGGCGAATGGGTTGGCTGCTTCGGCCTGACCGAGCCCAACCACGGCTCTGACCCGGCCAGCATGCTCACGCGCGCCAAGCCGGTCGATGGCGGCTTCATCATGAAGGGCGCCAAGATGTGGATCACCAACAGCCCGATCGCCGATGTGTTCGTGGTCTGGGCCAAGCTTGAAGACCCGGACGGCAAGGTCGGCGGCCAGGAAAGCATCCGCGGCTTCATCCTTGAAAAAGGCATGAAGGGCCTGAGCGCACCGAAGATCGAAGGCAAGATGAGCTTGCGCGCCTCGATCACCGGCGAGATCGTCATGGACGACGTGTTTGTGCCGGAAGCCAACCTGCTGCCCAACGTCAGCGGCTTGAAGGGCCCCTTCGGTTGCCTGAACAAGGCGCGTTACGGCATTGCCTGGGGTGCTTTAGGCGCCGCCGAAGACTGCTGGATGCGTGCCCGCCAGTACACCATGGACCGCCAGCAGTTCGGTCGTCCGCTGGCGCAAAACCAGCTGATCCAGAAGAAACTCGCCGACATGCAAACCGAGATCGCCCTCGGCCTGCAAGCCTGCCTGCGCGTAGGTCGTTTGATGGACGAAGGCAAGGCCGTGCCTGAGATGATCTCGATGATCAAGCGCAACTCCTGCGGCAAGTCACTGGACATCGCCCGCATGTCGCGCGACATGCACGGCGGCAACGGCATTCATGACGAATACCACGTGATCCGCCACATGATCAACCTGGAAACAGTCAACACCTACGAAGGCACGCACGACGTGCATGCGCTGATCCTGGGCCGCGCACAGACCGGCCTGCAAGCCTTCTATTGAAGCGCTGATGTTGCCCGAACTGGGCGCGCTCAAGCCCATTGCCACCGCACTGGCCCTGCCACCGGCCGGGCCAGTGCTGCTGGCAGCCATCGGGCTGCTGGCGGGCGGGCGCTGGGCCCGCCGCTGCATCTTCACCGGGCTGGTATCGCTCTGGCTGTTGTCATGCAACGGCGTGGCCGTCTGGCTGGCAGAGCGGGCGC
>JBIKHR010000261.1:0-4282 GCA_044362035.1 Polaromonas sp.
CCACCGTGTGCGCGATGTCGCTGCCATTGGCGTGGCCGTAGACCATGACGCCGCTGCGGCTGCGCCCGCCCAGCAACTGGTACAGCGGCATGTTGGCGGCCTTGGCCTTGATGTCCCACAGCGCCGTGTCCACCGCCGCGATGGCGCTCATGGTCACCGGGCCGCGGCGCCAGTAAGCGCCTTTGTAGAGGTATTGCCAGATGTCTTCGATCTGGTGCGCATCGCGCCCGATCAGGCAGGGGATGACGTGGTCAGTCAGGTAACTGGCCACCGACAGCTCGCGGCCGTTGAGGGTGGCGTCACCGATGCCGGTCAGGCCCTCGTCGGTTTCAATTTTCAGGGTGACGAAGTTGCGGCCGGGGCTGCAGACAATGACTTTGGCACTGGTGATTTTCATGCGGACAGATCCGTGACAAAAGAGACGAAGGCAACAGGGGCTAGGGCAGCAGTGCGGCCGCTTTGAGCATGCCGTGGCTATGAATGCTTTCGAGCTGGGTGGTGACGGCTGCCAGCCAGGGCGCGCTGCGCGGCAGCTCGTCGCCCCACACGCTGGTCAGCGTGCCCAGCGCCTGCACAGTGGCTGCGGCGTCGGCTGCGTGCGTGCGGGCCAGGGCCTGCAGCTGCTCGCTCAGGGGGTCGTTGATGGCGTAGGGCTGGCCCTGCTCGTCTTCTGCCAGGCAGTAGCGCATCCAGGCGGCGGCGGCAAAGGCCAGGCGTTCAAAAGACTGGCCGTGTTGCAGCAGGTCCAGCGCCGGCGGTGTCCAGCGCTGCACGATTTTTTTGGAGCCGTCGTTGGCGATCTGGTGCACGCTGTGTTTGAGTTCGGGGTTGGCAAATCGCGCCAGCAGCGCGTCGCGGTAAGCGGGCCAGTCCTGGCGGCTGAGGTGGGGGCCGATCTCGTGCGTCATCAGGCCATGTACCAGACGGTGCAGCGCCGGCTGGCCGATGCACTGTGCAATGGTCGGCAAGCCGGCCACCGCGCCGATGTAAGCCATGGCCGAGTGGCTACCGTTGAGCATGCGCAGCTTGGCGTCTTCAAAGGGCCGCACGTCATCGACCACGGTGACGCCAACGCTGGCTAGCGCCGCTTCATCACCGGGTTCAGCCAGACGCCGCTCTAGCACCCATTCGGTGAAACCTTCGGTGCCCAGCGCACCTGCGTCCGCCACGCCCAGCGCCTGCCAGGCAGCGGCCAGGCGCGCCGCTGTGGCCGCCGGCACGATGCGGTCCACCATGCTGTTGGGAAAAGCGCATTGCGTTTTCACCCAGGCCGCCAGCGCAGCAGACACAGCGCGGGCGGCGTCCAGGCACAGCGCTTCGAGCTGCCGGCCGTTGCCGGTCAGGTTGTCGCAAGAGGCCACGGTCAGGCCCGGAAAGCCGGCGGCGTGGCGTTTGGCCAGGCCTTGCACCAGCAACTCTGCCAGCGCGGGCACATAGCCTTTTTCTGTGACAGTGAGCGTGACCCAGCGCGTGGTGGGCGCAGCGATGGCAGTGATGACCTGGTCAGGCTCGCGTGCGGCCACAGCAGTTTGCAGCAGCGCGCCGCAAACCTGCCAGGCCACCCCATCGCGGCTGGCGATTTGCAGCGCGTACAAGCCCGCTTGCGCGGCCAGTGCGTCGGCCAGTTCGGGGTTGCGCATGGCCACGCCAAAGATGCCCCAGCGCGTGTCGCCGCCGGCCAGCAACTGGTCAAACACCACCGCCTGGTGCGCCCTGTGAAAAGCCCCCAGACCCAGGTGCACCACGCCCGGCATCAAGCCGGCGCGTTCGTAGACGGGCACGTTCAGGCCCTGCGCTTGCAGGCGCGGCAAATCTGCGGGTGACAAGACAGCATCAGTCAAACTGTAGCCCTCCGTTGAGGTCCAGTACTTCACCGGTGATGAAGCCGCTCAGTGGGTGCGCTAAAAACAAAACGCAGTGGGCAAACTCCTGCAGCTCGCAAAAGCGGCCGACCGGGATTTTCTGGCGCAACTCGGCCTGTCGTTCAGGGCTGACTTGGTCTGTCAGCATCTGGGTTTTGACGAAGGTGGGGGCAATCGCATTGCAGGTCACACCGAAGGCTGCGTATTCGCGGGCAAAGCTGAACGTGAGCGAGCTCACGCCGCCCTTGCTGGCCGCGTAAGCCGGCAGCGGCGACAGCCCGCCGGTCTTGGCGCCAAACGAAGACACGTTGACGATGCGGCCGAAGCCGCGTGCTTTCATGCCGGGGGCCACGCGCTGGCTGACGTAAAAAACGCCATCGAGGTTGACGCCCAGGGTCTTGTGCCACAGCTCGGGCGTGGTTTGCTCGCAGTTGGCGTATTGCAAAAAACCGGCGTTGTTGACGCAGACATCGATGCGGCCAAAGTGCGCCTCGACCAGCGTGATGGCTGTATTCACCAGAGCATGGTCGCTGACGTCCATGGTGAAGCAGGCCAGCTGCGCGCCATAGGCTGCGAGTTCTTGCGCCACATGCTCAGTGCGCAGGTCGGTGGCGGCCACGCGGTAACCGGCTACAAGCAGCGCGCGTGTGGTGGCCAGACCCATGCCGCTGTTGGCACCGGTGACGAGCGCCACCTGTTCACCCAACGGGGGTGCCTTGGCTAAAAAAGGAGGGGCGCTGCCCGTAGGTTCGCTCATGGTGTCAATTCAGTTCTTGTATTGGGGGGAGGGCTTATTCGGGCAGCGTCACGCCGACCTTGTGGCCAGCTTGCCGCAGCTCTAGCCAGGTTTCTGGGTCGATAGCGATGCCATCTTTAGCACGTTGCAGCCTGGCAGTGCGCTCGGGCTCGCCGGCCATTTGCACGGCTTCAAAGCCAGGCGCAGCCGGGGCAGCGCGCAGCCATTCGACAAAGGCCAGGGCCTCGGTCTCCATGGCGCTTTGTGTGCCCAGTTTGGCCGGGTTGATCAGGATGGTCAGCATGCTGTTGGTGACAGCGCGCGCCGTGTTGGTGGGCTCGTGCCAGGTGCCGCCGCCGGTGAGCGCGCCGCCGAGCAGCTCGCAGGCCATGGCCAGGCCTGAGCCTTTGTGTTCACCAAAAGGCATGAGCGCACCAAACAAGCCGCCGCCTTGCGGTACCACCACCACGCCGGGGTCGGTCGTCGGGTGGCCTTTTTCGTCAATCAAAAATCCGGGCTCTACAGTTTTACCGAGGTTGTGCGCCACGCGCATCTTGCCCTGCGCCACGCGGCTGGTCGCAAAGTCCAGCACAAAGGGTGGCTGGCCTTTGATCGGCACACCGATGCAGCAGGGGTTGGTGCCGTAGCGGCCATCAGCGCCGCCCCAGGGCGCCACCACCGGACGCGACTTGACGTTGACAAAGTGCAGCGCCACCAGGCCTTGGGCCACGGCCATTTCAGCAAAGTGGCCGATGCGGCCCAGATGGTGTGCCTCGGCCAGGGCCATGATGCAGCTGCCATGTTCTTGCGCGCGGGCCATGGCCATCTGCATGGCTTGCTCGCCGACCACCTGCCCGTAGCCGCGCTGGCCGTGCAGCGACAGCAGCGTGCCGGCGTCCAGCAAGGTCTTGACGCTGGCATTCGGTGTGAGGCCACCTTCCAGCACCGCGTCCACATAGCGCGGCAGCATGCCCACGCCGTGCGAGTCATGGCCGCTGAGGTTGGCCATGACGAGGTTGGCCGCCACCTTGGCCGCCTCTTCGCTCTGGCTGCCGGCACCGCGCAAAATGTCGGCACATTGCGTGCGCAGCGCATCGGCTGCAAAGAGTTTTTCTTGAATCGCTGCCATCACATCACCGCCCCGACTTGCCAGGGCACAAACTCGTTTTGTCCGTAGCCGTGTTTTTCGCTTTTGCTTTGCTCGCCTGAGGCGGTGGCCAGCACCATCTCAAAAATGCGCTGGCCCATGGCCTGAATGCTCATGCCGCTGTCAATGATCTCGCCGCAGTTGATGTCCATGTCTTCTTCCTGACGCTTCCACAGGGCCGAGTTGGTGGCCAGCTTGAGTGAAGGCGAGGGCGCACAGCCGTAGGCTGAGCCGCGTCCGGTGGTGAAGCAGATGAGGTTGGCGCCGCCGGCCACCTGGCCCGTGGCGCTGACCGGGTCATAGCCGGGGGTGTCCATGTAGACAAAGCCGTGCGCCGTGACGGCTTCGGCATATTCGTAGACAGCCTCCAGGTTGCTGGTGCCGCCCTTGGCCACCGCGCCCAGAGACTTTTCAAGAATCGTGGTCAGGCCGCCGGCCTTGTTGCCGGGCGAGGGGTTGTTGTTCATCTCGCCGCCGTTGATCTGCGTGTACTGCTCCCACCACTTGATGCGGCTGATCAGCTTGTGCGCCACTTCG
>JBIKHR010000262.1:0-4278 GCA_044362035.1 Polaromonas sp.
TGGCCTTTGATATTTTGTTCAACGAGGGCCAGCGCCGCTACCTTGAGTCACTCAACGCCTACGCCCGCTCCATCGTGCAGCCGGCCGGCCGGCCCGAGGTCGATGCGGTCTACGGCATTCCGCCCACGGTGGCGATTGAGCAGCGCTTATCCCGTGGCGGGCGCAAGTCCACGGTGGGCACCACCACCGAGGTCTGGCACTTTTTGCGCCTGCTGTATGTGAAGCTGGGCATCCAGCATTGCACGCACGATGGCGCGGCCGTGATGCCGCAAAGCGCTGAGAGCATCGCCGCGCAGTTGCTCAAAAACTACCGCGGCCAGCACATCGGCCTGATGGCGCCGCTGGTCATCAACCGCAAGGGCGTGTACACCGAACTGGCCGACTGGGCGCGCCCGCGCGGCTACACCTACCTGCGGGTGGACGGTGAGTTTTTGCCAACCACTGGTTTCCCGCGCATCGACCGTTTCAAGGAGCACACCATCGAGCTGCCGGTGGCCGACATGCTGGTCAGCCCCGCCAACGAAGCCGCGCTGCGCCAGGCGCTGAAGACCGCGCTCGAGCACGGCAAGGGCGTGGTGCATGTGCTGGCGCCACTCGAAGGTCTGGCGGCGGCCATGGCCGACGGCTTGCCGACGGCGCACATTGGCAAGCTGCTGGCCTTTTCGACCCAGCGCGCCTGCCCGGTCTGCGCCACCTCCTACCCCGAGCTGGACCCGCGCCTGTTCAGCTACAACAGCAAGCACGGCTGGTGCACCGACTGCGTTGGTACCGGCGTCGCGCTGACGCGAGAGCAGCGCAAGGTGTTTGACGACTCGGTGATGGACGATGACAACAAGGGCCGTGAGCAAAGCTTTGCCGAGCCGGAAGTTGATGATGTGCTCGACACGGTGTGTCCCGGCTGCCAGGGCACCCGGCTGAACAGCCAGGCGCGGGCGGTGCGGTTGGGACAGTTCAGCACGCTGGTTGCCGCTGATAAATCCAGCAAGCCCGTCAATTGGGCCATCACCGACATTGCCAGCTTGAGCGTCACCGACGTGCGCGCCTGGGTCGCGCAGTTGCAGCTCTCGGGCCGTGACGCCGAGATCGCCCGTGACCTGGTGCCCGAAATCAAGAGCCGGCTGGAGTTTCTGGAAGACGTGGGCCTGGGCTACCTGACGCTGGACCGTGGTGCGCCCACGCTCTCGGGCGGCGAGGCGCAGCGCATCCGGCTGGCCGCGCAATTGGGCAGCAATCTGCAAGGCGTTTGTTATGTGCTCGACGAGCCGACCATTGGCCTGCATCCGCGTGACAACCAAATCCTGCTGCGCGCCCTGGGCAAACTGAGCGAGCGCGGCAACACACTGGTGGTGGTCGAGCATGACGAAGACACCATACGCCGCGCTGACCACATCATCGACATAGGCCCCGGTGCCGGTAAGCGTGGCGGACGAGTTGTGGCGCAGGGTACGGCGGCTGATTTGTCGGCCGCGCCCGAGTCACTGACCGGCCGCTACCTGCTGCATGCGATCAAGCACCCGTTACAGCCGCGCCGCGAGACTGCGCCCTATGACGCAGCGGCGGTCGATGCCGCTCCTGTTCCTGTTACCGCCCCTGCCAAAAAAATCAGTGCCAAAGCCAAGGCTGCCGCGCTGTTGGCCCGGGCTGCCGAGGCCAGCCTGACGGCCAATGCCGAACGCCAGGCCGGCCCGGTGGCCATCAACCCGAATACCCCCTGGATCACGGTGACCGGCGCGACCCTGCACAACCTGCAAAGCGTGTCAGTGGCGGTGCCGCTGAACCGGCTGGTCGCCATCACCGGCGTGTCGGGTTCGGGCAAGTCCACGCTGGCGCGGGATGTGCTGCTGGCCAATGTGCAGGCTGCCGTGCAACAGCGCAGCACCAAGGCCGGCCGCGACGCCGACGACGCCGGTAAGCACCCGGTCTGGCTGGGTTGCACTGGCATCAGTGGCTACCGCGGCGTGGACCGCGTGCTCGAAGTGGACCAGACGCCCATCGGCAAGACGCCGCGCAGCTGCCCGGCCACTTACATCGGTTTCTGGGACACCATCCGCAAGCTGTTTGCCGACACACTGGAAGCGCGTGCACGCGGTTATGCTGCCAACCGTTTTTCCTTCAACACCGGCGAAGGACGCTGCCCGACCTGCGAGGGCGCTGGCGTGCGCACCATCGGCATGAGCTTTTTGCCCGACGTGAAAGTGCTGTGCGAAACCTGCCACGGCGCGCGCTTCAACCCCGAGACGCTGGCCGTCAGCTGGCGCGGCAAAAGCATCGGCGAGGTGCTGCGCATGGAAGTCGATGAAGCGGTGGCCTTCTTCGCCTCCATGCCCAACATCGCGCACCCGCTGCAGTTGCTCAAAGACGTGGGCCTGGGCTACCTCACGCTGGGCCAGCCATCGCCCACGCTGTCGGGCGGCGAGGCGCAACGCATGAAACTCGTGACAGAACTGAGCAAGGTGCGCGACGACATCACGCGGCGCGGCCAGAAGGCGCCGCACACCCTGTACGTGCTCGACGAGCCGACGGTCGGCCTGCACATGGCCGACGTTGAAAAACTCATCCACGTGCTGCACCGCCTGGTGGGCGGTGGGCACAGCGTGCTGGTGATCGAGCACGACCTGGATGTCATCGCCGAAGCCGACTGGGTGATTGACCTCGGGCCCGATGGTGGTAACGCCGGCGGCCGCGTGGTCGCCTCGGCGCCGCCCGAAGATGTGGTGCGCCAGGGCACGCACACGGGCGTGGCCTTGCGACCGGTGCTGGCGCGCAGCTGAGCGGCCTCAGGCCTGGCCCTGACGCACCGCCAGCACCGCCCGCGCCACTTCGGCAAAGCCGGCACCGCGCTCATCCCGGGAGATGTAGCGGGGCCGGTGCGTGAGCTGGTCTTCGAAGCGCCGGATATTGGCCACGCCAACCGAATGCGTGAAGGCTTCGAACATGCGCTGGTCGTTGGTCGAGTCGCCCACATAGAGCCAGCGTCCGATCTCGTCCTGCAACTCTCGATCCCACAGCTGGCGCGTGATCCAGCGCGCGCCTTCCCATTTGTTGTGCGTACCAAACCAGCCGTTGATGTGAATCGAGCTGACGGTCGCGTTCATGCCTTCGCTTTGCATGATCTGCACCGCCTGAGCGATGCGCCCGGGCGAAAGCTGCACAAACTCGCTGTGGTCGATGGCGATGTCGGTTTCGCGCCCCGGGCTGTCTTGCGCCAGCGTGGCGCCCGGCACTTCGCGCAGCACGCGGACGGCCACGGCCTGCATGCGGGCCAGGTTGGTTTGGCGGGTTGGCGCATCCTGCAGGTACAGTTTGTGCAGCGGTAAGGCGGCCGGCCCTGTGCTGGCACTTGAACGGGCACCGGCACGCTGCAAAGCCACCGCGCCGTTTTCAGCCACGATGGCGTCTACCGGCCAGGTGGCGGCGAAGGGCTCGCTCCAACCAACCGGCCGGCCGGTGATGGGGATCACATGCAGCCCGGCAGCTTTCAGGTCGGCCAGCGCCTGCAGCGCGTCCGGCGTGATCGCGCCTTCGGTGGTGAGCGTGTCATCAATGTCGGTGAAGACACCGATCAGGTCCTGGCGGGCTGCGGCGGGAAAGTCAGCAAGGGGGCGCATGGCTGCAGAGTTTAGGCGCGGGCCGGGCCCCATTCACTGTCATTTGACGGGGCTTGCAATGCCGGCGGCCGATTTCGCTACAATCTCGTTTCTCCTGAGGAGCGTTGCAACCCACACACGTGGTCTAGGCTCAGGACTTTCTTTTGCAACCACGCTCACCCGCAGGCGCTATGTCAAGCCGGGTGAGTCTCCAGACTCCCCGCGTTCTTCAAGCACCTGCCCGTGGCTATTTTGCCCAGCTCGTCCTTATTGCTTTGGAGAAAACCCAATGAACGCTGTCGTCAAACCGATTCACAACCAAGATTACGCCATTGCCGACCTGTCGCTTGCCGACTGGGGCCGCAAAGAACTGCGTATCGCCGAAACCGAAATGCCCGGCCTGATGGCCATTCGCGAAGAGTTCAAGCAGTCGCAACCGCTCAAGGGCGCGCGCGTCACCGGTTCGCTGCACATGACCATTCAGACCGGCGTGCTGGTCGAAACCCTGCAAGCCCTGGGCGCTGATGTGCGCTGGGCCAGCTGCAATATTTACTCGACCCAGGACCATGCCGCTGCTGCGCTGGTCGTCAAGGGCACGCCGGTGTTTGCCTACAAGGGCGAAAACCTGGACGACTACTGGGACTACACCCACCGCATCTTCGAATTCAGCGGCGCCAAGGGCACTCCCGAA
>JBIKHR010000034.1:0-13859 GCA_044362035.1 Polaromonas sp.
CGCGCACACCACGCTGGTGGTGAGCGGCGGCAAGAGTCGCATGCGGGAAATTGCCGAGCTGGAGCGCCCCGACCTGATGCTGGTGGACGGCATGTGCTGCGACCCGGCTGAGCTGGCGCAGGTTGAATATGTCACGACCCACCACCCGGCCACCGCCGTGGTGTTGCTGTGCGCCTCGCAAACGCCCGAGTTTTTGATTCACGCCATGCGTGTCGGCGTGCGCGAGGTCTTGCCTTCGCCCGCGCCGGCCGATGCGCTGCAGGCGGCGGTCAATCGGGTGGCCGCCAAGCTGAACGGCCCGGGCCCCCGCGCCAACGGCAAGTTACTGGCCTTTCTGGCGGCCAAGGGGGGCAGTGGCGCGACCTTCATTGCCAGCAACCTGGGCTGGCAGCTGGCCGCCAGCCGGTCTGTGCTGCTGATTGACTTGAACCTGCAGTTTGGTGATGCCTTGTCTTTTGTTCATGACGGCGCTGCGGCTTCAACGCTGGCCGACGTGGCGCGTGACATCAGCCGGCTGGACGCCTCTTTCCTGGTGGCCTGTAGTGTGCGTGTGGCGCCTAACTTCAGTGTGCTGGCCGCGCCCGAGGACATGACGCAGGCCATGGAAATCAAGACCGAGCACATTGACGCGATTGTCTCGCTGGCCCTGACGAAATACGACTTTGTGCTGCTCGACATGAGCCGCAACCTGGACACGCTGGCCATCCGGGCGCTGGACCGCGCGCACAGTATTTTTGTGGTGCTGCAGGCCGCCCTGCCGGCCGTGCGCCATGCGCGCCGGTTGCTGGGCGTTTTCCGCTCGCTGGGCTACCCGCCGGAGAAGGTGGGCTTGATCCTCAACCGGTTTGAAAAAAACAGCGACATCAGCCTGCAGGACATCCAGCGCTCACTGGGTGTCAGCCAGCTGCGTACGGTGCCCAACGCCTTCAGGGAAGTCAATGACGCCATCAACCATGGCAGTGCACTGGCCACCGAAGTGCGATCGAGTTCTGTCAAACGCACGCTGGCGGATTTTGCGCTGTCGCTGAGCCCCCAGGCGGAAGAAGTTCGCAGTGGTCTGGGCCGATTTTTTAAGCGGGCCTGATGCCCGTTTCCCCCTGCTGCTATTGAAAGAAAACCATGTCCCTGCGTGAAAAACTGAAAGTCTCAACTGCTGAACCCTTGCGCGTGGTGCCGGCTTCGGCTGCTTCAAACAGTGCGAATGAGAACTTGCCTGCAGTGGCTGGCGATGCTTACCAGGCGCTGAAAACCCGCATGCATTTGAAGCTGCTCGACAAGCTGGACCTGGCAGCGCTGGAGGCGCTGGCGCCGGATGTTTTGCGCCAGCAGATTGCCACGCTGCTAGAGCGATTTCTGGTGGAGGAGCAGGCGGTCATCAATGAGATCGAGCGGCGCACCCTGGTCCGTGACATTCAGCACGAGATGCTGGGTTTCGGGCCACTGGAACTGCTGATGGCCGACCCCAGCGTGTCAGACATTCTGGTCAACACCTATGACCGGATTTATGTCGAACGCCATGGCCGGTTGGAGCTGACGGCGGTGACCTTCACCGACGAAAAGCACCTGCTGCGCATCATCGACAAGATTGTTTCGCTGGTGGGCCGGCGCATTGACGAGTCCAGCCCCATGGTCGATGCCCGTTTGCCGGACGGCTCGCGCGTCAACGCAGTGATTCCGCCGGTGGCCATTGACGGTCCGATGATGTCGATCCGGCGCTTTGCGGCGATTCCGCTGAAGATGCACAACCTGATGGACGGCAGCTTCAAAAGCCTGACGCCCGACATGGCGCTCATGCTGGAAGGCCTGGCCAAGTCCAAGGTCAACATGATCATCTCGGGCGGTACCGGCGCGGGCAAGACCACCTTGCTCAATATTTTGTCGGGCTACATTCCCGAGTCCGAGCGCGTCGTCACCATCGAGGACGCGGCTGAGCTGCAATTGCAGCAGCCGCATGTGGTGCGACTGGAGACCCGACCTGCCAACATCGAAGGCAAGGGCGAGGTGACGCAGCGGGCGCTGGTGCGCAACGCCCTGCGCATGCGGCCGGACCGCATCGTCATTGGTGAAGTGCGAGGCTCCGAGGCGGTGGACATGCTCCAGGCCATGAACACCGGCCACGAGGGCTCGCTCACGACCATCCACGCCAACACGCCGCGCGATGCGCTGTCGCGGCTTGAGAACATGATTGGCATGGCCAATCTGAACCTGCCGGGCCGGGCGGCGCGCCAGCAGATCGCATCGGCCATCACGGTGGTGGTGCAGGGTTCTCGGCTGATTGACGGAAAACGCAAGATCACCAGCATCCAGGAGATCACCGGCATGGAGGGTGATGTCATCACCATGCAGGAAATATTTGCCTTCAGGCAGACCGGTGTGGGCGAAGACGGTGAGGTGCAGGGCTACTTTCATGCCTGCGGCATCCGGCCGCGCTTCACCGACCGGCTCAGCGCTTTTGGCGTGCATTTGCCCGACGAGATGTTCGACGCCGGTCGTCAGTATCAGTGAGAAAAGAAGGAGGCTCTTGATGCAGACTTTATCCAGCCATTCCTGGCTCATCACGTTGCTGCTGGTGATGACCGCGACGCTGCTCATGCTGCTCGCCCTGTACATGATCTGGCAGACCTACAAGGGCCCGGGCGCGCGGCAGATTGAAAAGCGGCTACAGGCCCTGTCAGCCAGCCGCGACAGCACAGGGCCTTCCTCGCTGCTCAAGGAGCGCATGTTCAGCCAGGTGCCGGCGCTGGAGCGCATCATGCTGCAACTGCCCCGCGCCCAGCGACTGGACCAGTTCATTGTGCAAGCCGGCCTGGACTGGACGGTCGGGCGCCTGCTCTTGCTGTGCCTGGTGCTCTGGTCTGCGGGTCAGGCGCTGCTGACAGTGGTGTTGAACCAGCCGCCGCTGTTGGGCGCTGCCCTGGCCCTGGCTTTGGCCGCACTGCCTTGGCTGTATGTGGCCGGCCAGCGTGGCGCGCGCCTGAAGCGGTTTGAGCAGCAATTACCCGAAGCGCTGGACCTGATGGTGCGGGCGCTGCGTTCGGGTCATGCGTTTGCATCAGCGCTGCAAATGGTGGGTGAGGAGATGCCTGAGCCGGTGGCCGGTGAGTTCCGCATTGTTCATGATGAAGTGAACTTCGGCGTGGCCATGCCGCAAGCGCTGGCGAATCTGGCCGCGCGCGTTCCGCTGACTGACTTGCGCTACTTCGTGGTGGCCGTGCAGGTGCAGCGCGAGTCGGGCGGCAACCTGACCGAGTTGCTGGGCAACCTGAGCCGGCTGATACGCGAGCGCCTGAAGCTGCTAGCCCGGGTGCGCGTGCTGTCTTCCGAGGGGCGGCTGTCGGCCTGGGTGCTGGGCCTGATGCCGTTTGCACTGGCGGGCCTGATGAGTGTGGTCAGCCCTAAATTCATTTCGCTCTTGTGGACCGACCCGATCGGCGTGTCCATCGTCAAGACCATGCTTTTTCTGATGCTGCTGGGGGTGCTGCTGCTGCGCAAGATCGTCCGCATCCGTGTTTGAGTGGCTTTTATAAATCGTCTGCCCCTGAAGGTTCACCATGCTGATTCCTCTGCTTGTTTTTCTGGCGTTCTCCGCCTTGTTGGCCGGCCTGTACATGTGGCTGGTGCCCACGCGCACCGAGCAGCGTCTTCAAGCGCTCGCAGGCGAGGTCGGCGAGCCGCAGTGGCGCCAGACGGCCGTCAGGCTGGCGGCCCCGCTGGCCCGTTTGTCGGCGCCTGACAGTGACTGGGACAGCTCGCCCTTGCGGGTGCAGTTTTTCAACGCCGGCATTCGCCATGACAACGCCCGTCTGGCCTATTACGCGGCCAAGACCGTGCTGCCCTTGGCCCTGGCTGCTGCTGCGTACATGGCGCTGACCTTGTTCACTCAGGTCACAGGCCAGAAGTTGCTTTTTGGGGTGGCTTCGGCGGCCCTGGTCGGCATCTACCTGCCCAATGCTGTCTTGTGGTGGTTGGTCAGTGAGCGTCAGCGCGAGATTTTCGAGACCTTTCCAGACGCTGCTGACCTGATGCTGGTGTGCGTTGAGGCCGGACTGGGACTGGACGCCGGGCTGGCGCGGGTGGCCGAGGAAATCCGACTCAAAAGCCAGGCGCTGGCTGATGAATTGCACTTGACCATTCTGGAGATGCGCGCCGGCGGCACACGTGAAAAATCATTGCGCAACCTGGCCGCGCGCACCGGCGTCGAAGAGCTGGGCACCTTTGCCATCATGCTGACGCAGGCCGACAAGTTCGGCGCCAGCATTGGCGAATCGATGCGGGTGTTCTCGGACGACTTGCGTCACAAGCGTCAGATGCGGGCCGAAGAAAGCGCAGCCAAAGTGCCGACCAAAATGCTGCTGCCGCTGGTCTTGTTTATTTTCCCGTCCATCATCATGGTGATCATGGGGCCGGCGGCGATCCAGATCATCCGCAATCTGTTGCCCATGCTGGGCGGCCAAACCTAGAGCGGCTGCTCAGGCCGCTGCATCAGCGTCGGCCGCGCCCAGTTGATGCCGGGTGGCGTAGACATACAACTCCAGCCGGTTGGCCACATCGAGCTTCTGGTAGACCGAGCTCAGGTGGTTGCGCAGCGTGTGCTCGGAGATGAACAGGCTCTGCGCCAGCGCCTTGTTGGACGCACCCTGGCTTTGCACCACCAGCGCGATGATGCGGCGTTCGCGCGCTGTCAGGCTGGCCTGCCGCAGGGTTTCCGGGTCCGGCTTGCGGGCACTGGCCGGATCTCTGAACTCTGTGAAGACGCGGCCCAGCGTGCCGCGGTCCAGCCACAACTCGCCTTCATGGGTTTTCTCGATGGCCTTGAGTACATGCTCGGCCGAGGCGTCTTTGCGCAAGATGCCGCGTGCGCCTTTTTGCACGGCCTGGTCGAGCACCTTTTGTTGGCGCTCGCCGGTGAGCACCAGCACGCGCGTTCGACTCTGTTTGAGCAGCGCAGGCATCAGCACCAGGCCGCTCTGGCCGTCCAGGTCCAGGTCCAGCAGCACCACATCGGGCGTCTCATGCGCCAGGCAGGCCAGGGCTTCTTCGGTGTTGCGGGCTGTGGCCATGACGCTCATGCGTGGCGTTTCTGCGTTGATGAGTTTTTCAAGGCCCCAGAGCAAGGTCGGGTGGTCGTCGATCAGCATCACGCGAATGGGTTGCTGTGCGGCCAGGGGTGTGGCCGGGGTGCGGGTCAGGGTGGCACTGCTGGTGTTCATGACTGTCCTTGGCTACTGACTCAAACGGGAATCTGGATCTGGACCGTGGTACTGCCTTCGTCGCCCGAGCGCACCCGCACCTGACCGCCCAGCGCCATGACGCGCTCGGTGATGGAGCGTGGGGTGAATACGGCGGCGGGCTGTCCGTTGCCGGCGTTGCCGATCTCGATGTGCAGGCAGCCCAGACGGCGTTGCAGGCGCAGCACGCCTTCCTGGGCCCGGGTATGACGGCATATATTGCTCAGGCCCTCGCGAACGATCTGCAGCACCTCGGCGCTCATGCGGTCATTGACATGCAGGTCGGCTGCGGCTTCGACCTGGATATCCACGCCGTACAGCGCCCGGATGTGGGCCGTCTGCTGGTGCAGCGCCGCTGAAAAAACCGGTGCCGGTGCCTGGCCCGGCTGCCTGAAGCTGCCGGCGTAATGCCGCAAGTCCTCGATGGCCTGGCGCGCCACCTCCGTGAGGCGGGCCAGGTCGTCGACCAGCGGGTTGCCTGGCGCAGCCTTGTTGCGAATCGCGCTCAGTCCCAGTGTCAGGCCGATGTAGGGCTGAACCGCCCGGTCATGAATGTCCAGGGACATTTTCCGGCGTTCCTGCGAGGCCGCTTCCGAGGCCATGCGGTCGACCAGCGCCATGTTTTCGATGACTGAAAACGCCTGTGCCACGATGTGCGCCAGAAACAGCGCATCGGCCTTGCTGCCGGCACGTTGCCGATTCAGCACAAAGATGCGACCCGAGGCGCCGCGCAGCAAGACCGGCGCGCTGATGAAGCCCTCGCCTTCGAGCAGTTCGGCCACGCGTGCGCCCGCTTCGCTGTTGGCGGCACGGCACCACAAGTGCGTGGCCGCGTCATGCAAGTGCAAACTGTCTGGTGCAGACAGCGGCCAGCGGTTGCGCCGGTAGGCGGCCACCTGTTGCGCCGGCAGAGCCAGCAGGGGCTCGGCGGCGGCCGCGCCGATGACTTGGGCCTCGACCTGCTGCGGCACACGCCCGGCCTGAATCGAGCGCAGTTGGCAGGCGCCACTGGCCTTGTCGCGCAGCACCAGCACGCAACTGGAGGCCTTGAAGAATTCACGTGTTGCCTCGAGCACGCGGGTCAGCGTGTGGTCTACGCCAAAACGCGGATTGGACAGCTGACTGACATCGCGCAGCAGCACCAGACGCCGGTTCAGCGCGACCTTGCTCTCGCCCCAGTAAGCGCTGATGTAGCCGAGCGTGAGTAAAAAGCTGCTGCGCAGCAGCAGTTGCGGTAGGTCAACGCGGGCATCTGGCAAAAACGCTGTGACGCTGAACAGCGCAGTGGCCGCCATGGTGACACGGGCGCCTTCCTCAAAGCCCCAGCGAAAAGACGAGGCCAGGATGGCAAATAGAAAAAACAGAAAGAGCAGGCTGCGGCTGTCATCGGTCAGGCAGACAAAGACGGTGTACCAGCCCAGGTCCAGCCAATGCAGTAGTTTGCCCAGCGCGACGGGTCTGCGCACCCAGGCCAGCGCGCAAATCAGCAGGCTGTAGACGGCATAAACGGCAAACAACATCCAGGTCACGCCACCGCCCTCGCGCAAACCCAGGGGGTCGGTGATGGCGGTCAGCAGCACCGAGACCGCAAGCACCAGTCGCATGATGCTGACCATCTTTGCATCAGCAAGTACAGCGTCCAGGCTCGCCGGAACACCGTTGTGGAGGGGGAAACCTACTGCGTGCATAAGTTGTGCCCGCACAGCGGGTTTGCCTGGGTCTATTTCAAAGTACTTGGATATTTGTAAATAGTAGGCGAAAAAATAACAATTTAGCAGCTCGACCATGATCCTGCGCAAGCAGGCCTGCTAAAGGATCAGCTTGGCCCCGCGGCCGCGGGTTTCTCGATCGGCCGCGGTTTGCCGTCATCGCCGATGGCCACATAGGTCAGGCTGGCCTCGGTCACCTTGATGTAGCGGCCTTGCGCCCGGAAGCGCTCGGCATAGACCTCGACCTGCACGGTAATCGAGGTGTTGCCGATGCGCGTGACCACTGCAAAAAACGACAGGATGTCGCCCACCCGCACCGGTTGCTTGAAGACGAACTGGTTGACCGCCACGGTGGCCATGCGGCCGTTGACGTAGCGCGCCGGCAGCACCGAGCCGGCCAGATCGACCTGGGCCATGACCCAGCCGCCAAAAATATCGCCGTTGGCGTTGCAGTCGGCCGGCATAGGAATGACTTTGAGCACCAACTCCTTGTCAAGGGGAAGGGCCACGGCGAGTCCGGGGGCGCTGGAGTCAGTAGACATAGGCACAATCTCGAGGTTAAGTTCCACAGGCGTTTACCGCTTTTCACGATTGTCCCTCATGCGTTCTCGAGCTTCCCCCGATAGTTTGGCCCTGCCCGCCGCCAGCCCGGGCGGCAAGACCCCCGCCCCGGCGCGCTCTGACATGGACACGCTCAAGCGGCTTTTCCCTTACCTGTGGGAGTACAAGTGGCGCGTCATCGCGGCACTGACTTTCATGGTGGGCGCCAAGGTGGCCAATGTGGGTGTGCCGCTGCTGCTGAAAAATCTGGTCGATGCCATGAGCTTCAAGCCGGGCGACGTGCAGGCGGTGCTGGTGGTGCCGGTGGCCTTGCTGGTGGGCTATGGCCTGCTGCGCCTGTCCACTTCGCTGTTCACAGAGCTGCGCGAGCTGGTGTTCGCCAAGGCCACAGAGGGAGCGGCGCGGCGTATTTCGCTGGAAGTTTTTGAACACTTGCATGCGCTGAGTCTGCGCTTTCACCTGGAGCGCCAGACCGGTGGCATGACGCGCGACATCGAGCGCGGCACCCGCGGCGTTCATTCGCTCATTTCATACTCGCTCTACAGCATCATCCCGACGCTGATCGAGGTCACGCTGGTGTTGACGCTGCTGGCCGTCAAGTTCGACATCTGGTTTGCCGGCATCACCATCATTGCGCTGGTGTTTTACATTGCATTCACGGTGACGGTGACCGAGTGGCGCACGCAGTTCAGAAAGCAGATGAACGAGCTGGATTCGTCAGCGCACAGCCGCGCCATCGACTCGCTGCTGAACTACGAAACCGTCAAGTACTTCAACAACGAAGCCTTTGAAGCCCGACGCTACGACGAGAACCTGGAGCGCTACCGGCGTGCCGCCGTCAAAAGCCAACGCACGCTGAGCCTGCTCAACACCGGTCAGCAACTGATCATCGCCATCGGTCTGGTGGCCATGCTCTGGCGCGCCACCCAGGGCTTGGTCGATGGCCGCATGACGCTGGGCGACCTGGTGATGGTCAACGCTTTCATGATCCAGCTCTACATTCCGCTGGGCTTTCTGGGCGTGATTTATCGCGAGATCAAGCAAAGCCTGACCGACCTGGACAAGATGTTCAACCTGATGGAAAAAGAGCGCGAGATCGCCGATGTGCCGGGCGCCCTGCCGCTGGTGGTAGCCAGGCCCGCGGGTGCGGCCGGAGTGGCCGGCGACCTTGAACACGATGCCACGGTACGCTTTGAAAACGTCAGCTTTGCTTACGAGCCCAGCCGGCCCATCCTGCATCACCTGAGTTTTGAAATCCCCTCGGGAAAAACGGTGGCGGTGGTCGGTTCCTCGGGCGCGGGCAAGTCCACGCTGGCGCGGCTGCTCTACCGTTTTTACGACGTCAGCAACCCGCAGGAAGGCGGGCGCATCACCATCGCCGGCCAGGACATCAAGCAGGTCACCCAGGCCAGCGTGCGGCAGGCCATTGGCATCGTGCCGCAAGACACCGTGCTGTTCAACGACACGGTCGAATACAACATCGCCTACGGCCAACCCGGTGCCAGCCGCGAGCAGGTCGAAGAAGCTGCCCGCGCCGCGCGCATTCATGACTTCATCAGTGCCACACCCAAGGGCTATGACACGATGGTCGGCGAGCGCGGGCTTAAACTCTCAGGCGGTGAAAAGCAGCGCGTGGCGATTGCCCGTACCTTGCTGAAAGATCCGCCGGTGGTGATTTTTGACGAAGCCACCTCGGCGCTGGACTCGGCCAATGAGCGCGCCATCCAGGCCGAGCTGCGCACCGCAGCGCAAAACAAGACCACGCTGGTGATCGCCCACCGCCTTTCGACCGTGGTGGATGCCCACGAGATTTTGGTGATGGACGCCGGCCGCATCATTGAGCGCGGCACGCATGCCGGCTTGCTGGCGCAGGACGGGCGCTACGCCCAGATGTGGGCCTTGCAGCAGCAAGGGCATGACGAGGCCTGAGCCCTCATTTGAGCCGCCACTTGTGCCGTAATAATCAAGGCCATGGAAACCAAATGGTTGGAAGATTTCGTCAGCCTGGCTGAAACCCGCAGTTTCAGCCGTTCGGCGCAACTGCGCCACGTCACGCAGCCGGCGTTTTCCAGGCGCATCCAGGCACTCGAAGCCTGGGCCGGCACCGACCTGGTGGACCGCAGCTCGTACCCCACGCGGCTCACGCCGGCCGGCGAAACCCTGTACGCCCAGTCGCTGGACATGTTGCAGGGCCTGCAATCGACGCGCGCCATGCTGCGCGGCCACACGGCGGTCGGCCAGGACGTGGTCGAGTTTGCGGTGCCGCACACCCTGGCTTTCACCTTCTTTCCGGCCTGGGTCAGCAGTCTGCGCGAAAAATTCGGGCCCCTCAAAAGCCGGCTCATCGCGCTGAATGTGCATGACGCCGTGCTGCGCCTGGTCGAGGGCAGCTGCGACCTGCTCATCGCCTACCACCACGACTCGCAGCCCTTTCAACTCGATCCGGGCCGCTACGAGATGCTTACGCTGGGCCAGGAGGTGCTGGCGCCTTACGTCAAGCCGGCCGCCGACGGCTCGCCCCTGTACGCCCTGCCGGGGCAGGCGGGCCAGCCCTTGCCTTACCTGGGTTACGCGCCCGGCGCTTACCTGGGCCGCGTGGTGGACATGCTGCTCAAGCAGTCGCGCACCGCGATTCACCTGGACCGGGTCTATGAAACCGACATGGCCGAGGGCTTGAAGGCGATGGCGCTGGAAGGCCATGGCATCGCCTTTTTGCCGCTCAGCGCCATCAAGAAAGAAGTGCGCGCCAAAAAGCTGGTGAGCGCCGGCAGCGAGCTCGAAATGCTGATGGAAGTGCGCATTTACCGTGAGCGCCCCGGCGGCAAGGCTGCACCCAAAAGCCAGGCGCAAGCGCTGTGGAATTACCTGCAAACCCAGCCTGTTTCCAAGGCGACGCCCAACGGCCGCGCCGCGGTGCGCTCAGAGCCGCGCTAGACCCGGCCTGTTTTTGGGACAATGGCCGCATGCGCACTGACACCCGATCCCAACACCTCACTATCACCCGCCCCGACGACTGGCATTTGCATGTGCGCGACGGCGACGCGCTGGCCACCGTGGTGCCGCACACGGCCGCCCAGTTTGGCCGCGCCATCATCATGCCCAACCTGCGCCCGCCCGTGACCACGGCCGCGCAGGCGCTGGCTTACAAGGCGCGCATCCAGGCGGCCGTGCCGTCCGGCGTGGCTTTCGAGCCCTTGATGACGCTGTACCTGACCGACAACCTGCCGGCCGACGAAATCCGCCGCGCCAAAGACGCCGGCGTGGTGGCCGCCAAGCTTTACCCGGCCGGTGCCACCACCAACAGCGACGCTGGCGTGACCGACCTGCGCAAAACCTACGCCACACTCGAAGCCATGCAAAAAGCAGGCATGTTGCTGCTGGTGCACGGCGAAGTCACCAGCCCTGAGATTGACCTGTTTGACCGCGAGGCGGTGTTCATTGACCAGCAGCTGATTCCGCTGCGCCGTGACTTCCCCGAGCTGAAAATCGTCTTCGAGCACATCACCACCGAAGAGGCCGCCCAGTACGTTCAGGCGGCGGACCGTTTCACCGGCGCCACCATCACGGCGCACCACCTGCTGTACAACCGCAACGCGATCTTCACCGGCGGCATCCGCCCGCATTACTACTGCCTGCCCGTGCTCAAGCGCGAAAAGCACAGGCTGGCGCTGGTCCAGGCGGCCACCGGCGGCAACGCGCGCTTTTTCCTGGGCACCGACAGCGCGCCGCACCCGGCGCACCTCAAGGAGCACGCCAGCGGTTGCGCCGGTTGCTACACCGCGCACGCCGCCATGGAGTTGTATGCCGAAGCCTTTGACGCGGCCGGCGCGCTGGGCCAGCTCGAAGCCTTTGCCAGCTTCAACGGTGCCGATTTTTACGGTCTGCCGCGCAACACCGGCACGCTCACGCTGACGCGCCAAAGCTGGACGCCACCCGAGAGCTTTGCCTTTGGCGGCGCTGAGCTCAAGCCGCTGCGCTCCGGCGAAGCGCTGGCCTGGAAAGCCGAGCCGCTGGTTTGAGCGAGCTGGCGCAGGCTGTCGATTGGCAGCAGCCCTGGCTGGCCCCGTGGCACGGCCAGGCAGCCTTTGTGCAGGCGCAACTGGCAGGCGGCGCATCGGTGGCCGATGTGCTGAACAGCTTGCACCAGCTGGCGCCGTTATCTGCCGCGCCTGCGCTTTACATGCCACGCTTGATTCCACAGTTTGTGCCGCAGGCGGCGCTGCCGGCCGGCCAGGCCTACGAGCAGTTTATTTTTGACACGGGCCAGGTTCCCACACGCGAGAACCTGCACGACCTTTTCAATGGTCTGTGCTGGCTGCGTTTTCCCGAAACCAAGCGCCGCCTCAATGCCTTGCAAGGCGCGCAAATTGCCGAAGCGGGCGTGCAACCCTTGCGCGGTGCGGTGCGCGACGCGCTGACCGTGTTTGACGAAAACGCCGCCTTGCTCAGCGCGCCTCAGCCGCTGTGGGACGCGCTGCTGGCGCGTCAGTGGCAGCGCCTTTTCATTGATCTTCGACCACTCTGGCAAGAGGCCAGGCTGGTGCTGTTTGGCCATGCGCTGCTCGAAAAACTGGCCCACCCGCGCAAGCCGATCACCGCCCATGTGTACCGCGCCCCGGCGCCCGGCTGCAGCCTGGACGCGCTGGACCACTGGGCGGCCGGCGACCTGAGCGCGGCCAAGCTGGCGGGCAAACCCTTTGTACCCCTGCCGGTTTTGGGTGTACCCGGATGGTGGCAAGAAAACGAAGACTTTTCTTTTTATGATGACGCGCAGGTCTTCAGGCCGGTCCCGACCGCTTGATATGGCCGGCTTGACCCCCATCTGAGCGGCTGACAGTTTTTTTGAAGTCACAACAAGTCCACATCACGAAAGTGAACACTCCTATGAAACGTATCTTTTTGTTTGTCATGACCAACCTGGCTGTGGTGGTGGTGCTGGGCATCGTTGCCAACCTGCTGGGTGTGAACCGCTTTCTGACACCTAACGGCCTGGACCTGACGGCCCTGCTGGGCTTTGCGCTGATCATGGGTTTTGGTGGGGCAATCATTTCCTTGTTGATCAGCAAGCCTGTGGCCAAGTGGAGTTCGGGCGTGCGCGTCATCAACCAGCCGCAAAACGCCGATGAAGCCTGGATCGTCGAGGTGGTGAGCCGCCTGGCCCAAAAAGCCGGCATTGGCATGCCGGAAGTCGGTATTTTTGAGGGTGCGCCCAACGCTTTTGCCACCGGTGCGTTTAAAAATTCAGCGCTGGTGGCGGTGTCTACCGGTTTGCTGCAGGGCATGACCAAGGAAGAAATCGAGGCCGTGATCGGTCACGAAATCGCTCACATTGCCAACGGCGACATGGTCACGATGACCTTGATTCAGGGTGTGATGAACACCTTTGTGGTGTTCATCAGCCGGGTGGTGGGTTACGCGGTGGACAGCTTTTTGCGCAAGGGTGACTCGCAGAGTTCAGGCCCGGGCATTGGTTATTACGTGACGACCATCGTGATGGACATCGTGCTGGGTTTTGCCGCAGCGATGGTGGTGGCCTGGTTTTCGCGTCACCGCGAGTTCCGCGCGGACGCGGGTGCTGCGCAGTTGCTGGGCCGCAAGCAGCCGATGATCAATGCGCTGGCCCGGCTGGGCGGCATGGTGCCCGGTGAGTTGCCCAAGTCGGTGGCGGCGTTGGGCATTGCCGGTGGTGTGGGCGCTTTGTTTGCCACGCACCCGCCGATTGAACAGCGCATTGCGGCTTTGCAGAACGCTTGACACTGGCTGTTCCACGCTTGGTTGAAAAGGCTGCCTTTCGGTGGCCTTTTTCTTGGGCGCTTGGTTTTGGTGCTGTGCGCTGCGGGTTGAGCCTGGCGGCGGCTGCCTCATAGGGGGTACCCCAAATCGGCTTCCGCCGCCAGGCTCAACCCGCATCTAAGGGCGGCCTTGTGCAATGGTTTTGAAGGCAGACTTTCCCGCAAGCCTGGTCCGTTGGCCTGTTGCCCTCTTGCGGGTCGTCATCCTCGCGAACGCGGGGATCCATCTTCTTCCCCGGCTCCTGAAATAAGTGTGAAGCTCGCCGATAAGCCGGATTCTGTGCGTTGGCCTTTCTTGCGAAAGACGAACGTGACCGCCATTAATCTGGGCCGGGGGTCACCCCGCCGGCTCAATGCTACCTACCCGCCAGCTCTGCGGAACCACATCAACGCTGGCCTACTTGGTATTGCTGCGCGTAGAGATTGCCCGTTTCACCCGGACTGAACCGGCTCGTCTCTGTTGCTCTGATCCTCACCTTGCGGTGGAGAGGTGTTACCTCCTACGCTGTCCTGTGCAGTCCGGACGTTCCTCCAGTGCCTGGTTTCCCAGATTGCACCAGCGGCGGTCT
>JBIKHR010000263.1:0-4197 GCA_044362035.1 Polaromonas sp.
CGAGCGCAGCCGGTCTGGCCAGGGCCATCCAGGCGGCGTTGCCGCGCTGCGCGCCCAGCAGCGGAAAAACGCCCAGCACCAGCGCCATGACCAGTGCCAGCATGAGGGAAAAATGACCGAGTTCGTAGATCATGCGGGTCTCAAGGTTTGGCCAGGGTGTTGCCATAAGCGGCTGCGGGGCGCGCGTTCTTCAGGGCAGCGGCGGCCTCGGGCGGCATGTAGTTTTCGTCATGCTTGGCCAGCACCTGGTCGGCCACAAAAACACCGTCAGCGCGCAGTCGCCCTTGGGCCACGACGCCCTTGCCCTCACTGAACAAATCGGGCAGCAAACCGGTGTATTGCACGGCCACGGTGTGGGCCGTGTCGGTCACCACAAAGCGCAGGCCCAGCCCCTGCGCATCGCGCACCACGCTGCCGGTTTGCACCAGCCCGCCCACACGAAAGCTGCTGGCCTGCGGCGCCTCGCGGGCGACCACCTGCGTGGGGCTGAAGAAAAAAACCATGTTGCTCTGAAAGGCGTTGAGGACCAGCGCGCTTGCCGCGGCCAAGGCGAGCAGCCCGCAACCGAGCGCCAGCAAACGCTTGTGCCGCGCCTTCATGCGTGCGGCCTGGTCGGGTTCTGCGGCAAGTCACGCAAAAGCTGGCGTTGCCGCAGGCGAAGCAGCCAGCACTCAGCCGCCATCAGCAGCGCGCAAGCCCCCAGTGAGCCCCACACATACAGACCATGGCCACCCATGGCCGCCCAGACCAGCCACGCTGATTCGTTCATGTTGTCTCCACTTGAGAGCGCGTTACCGCCGGCTGCGACTGGCGTGCCGCCAGCGCCCAGCCGGCATGGCCTTCGCGTTCGAGCATGATGGCGCGCACCCGCATCAGCGTCACCGCAATGCAGTACATCCAGAAAGCCAGCGCCATCACCAGCATGCCGAGCAGCATGGGCGTGGCCATGCTGGGCGCTTTGGTGAAGCTGACCGAGGCGCCCTGGTGCAAGGTGTTCCACCATGTCACCGAGAAGTAAATGATCGGCACATTGACCACGCCCACCAGCGCCAGCAGGCCGGCGGCGCGGTCGGCGCGGCGCACGTCTTCAATGGCGCCGTGCAAGGCCATGAAGCCGATGTACAAAAACAGCAGGACCAGCTCTGAGGTCAGCCGCGCGTCCCAGACCCACCATGTGCCCCAGGTCGGCTTGCCCCACAGCGCGCCCGTCCAAAGTGCCAGAAAAGTCATGAGCGCGCCGGTGGGCGCCAGGGCGCAAGCCATCATCGACGACAGACGCGAATTGAACACCAGCCCGGCACCGGCCCAGCCGGCCATGGCGAGGTAAATCACCATCGACATCCAGGCGGCCGGCACGTGCACAAAAATAATCCGGTAAGCCTCACCCTGCTGCGCGTCGGTGGGCGCCACCACCAGACCGATGTACAGCCCGGCCACACCCAGCAGCGCGGCGGCCACGGCAAACCAAGGTAGCAACCGGCCGGCCAGCGGGTAAAAACGCTGGGGCGCGGCAAAGGCAAACCAATTCAAACCCGGCTTCATGCGGACTCCAGCGAAATGCGCAAAGCGGCGGCGACCACGAGAGGCGCGCCCGCCAGTGCCAGCAACAGCATGGCGCCCAGCAACGAAAAATGGCCGCCGACGCCGAGCCCGGCGTTGTGGGCCTGCACGGCGCCTGCGCCAAAAATCAGCACCGGAATGTAAAGCGGCAAAGTCAGCAGCGCCATCAGCACACTGGCGCCGCGCAGCCCCACCGTCAGCGCCGCACTGACCGCGCCCACCAGGCTGAGCACCGGCGTGCCCAGCAACAAAGACAACATCAACACACCGGCCGCGCTGGCCGACAAGCCGAACTGCAAAGCCAGCAAGGGCGAGATCAGCACCAGCAGCAGGCAAGAGCTGACCCAGTGCGCCAACACCTTGCCCAGCACCAGCAGCGGCAGCGGTTGCGCGGCCAGCAGCAGTTGCTCCAGCGTGCCGTCCTGGTGATCGTCGGCAAACAGGCGCGGCAAGGTCAGCAGCGTCGCCAGCAAGGCGGCCACCCACAAGACGCCGGGCGCCATGCTGCGCAGCAGGGCGGGCTCAGGGCCGATGCCCAGTGGAAACAAGCTGACAACCATCACAAAAAAAGCCAGCGCAGACAAGGTGTCGGCGCGCCGGCGCAAGGCCAGCCGCAGATCACGCTGCAGCACGCAGCGCGCGCCGGCCAGCCAGCCCACAGTGGCAGGCGCCAGCGGCGCGGCGGTCGTCAGCGCATTCACGGCAGTCACCACGTTGGCGGCGGTCAAAGCGCCAGCACCTGTTGCGCTGCGCCCGGCAGCAGGGCCGGCTGGTGGCTGGTCAGCACCACCAGGCCGGCGCGCTGGAGGTGAGCGCCCAGCAGCGCTTGCAGCCATTCGGTGGCGGCGGCGTCCAGCGCGTTGAAGGGTTCGTCCAGCACCCACAGGGGCGCGGCGTCGGCAAGCGCCAGCCGCGCCAGAGCGGCGCGGCGTCGCTGGCCTTGGGACAGGCGCCGCGCCGGTACCTGCTCAAAACCGCTCAGGCCAGCGGATTGCAGGGCTGCCAGCGCCTGCGGGCGGGCGGGGTTGTCGCCACCCAGGCGGCAGGCAAACTCAAGGTTTTCGAGGGGGCTGAAGTCGTCCTTGAGCCCTGCGGCATGGCCGATGTAAACCAGCTCGCGGCCAAACGCTTCACCGAGTGAGGCCACCGACTGGCCGCGCCAGCGCACCTCGCCGGCAGACGGCGTGATCAGGCCGCAGAGCATGCGCAGCAAACTGGTTTTACCGGCGCCATTGGCGCCCTGCACACGCAGCATCTGCCCGCCCGCCAGCTGAAGGTTCAGCCCGCTGAACAGCTGGCGCCCGCCGCGCGCGCAGCCCAGATCGCCCAGCGACAGCACGGCCGTCATGCGGCGCCGCCCGGCTTGCGGGCGCTGATTTCGGGAACAGAAAAAAAGATAAACACAATCAGATGGGATGGGTAAGCTCGGCAAACTGTCAACTTTATGTGACACTTATATCATCGGACGCGCCGGACTCAAACCCAAAAAACCCTCAAATGACGTTTGCCCCAACCGATTTACCGCCCGCCCCGCCGCGCCACTTCTGCACCGACTGCGGTGTGTCGCGCACAGCCCAGCCCAAGCGCTGCGCCCAGGCCTGCCAGTTCATTCAGCCCGACTATCCTGCTTTGGAACGCGCCGTGCACGGCCGCGCCAGGCGGCTGCCCGCCCCGGGCCAAGCGGGCGATGACGAGCTTTTTTTCGGGCCGCACCAGCGCATGCTGCAAGCCGCGCTGAACGCGCCACTGGCCGGCGCGCAATGGACGGGCATCACCACTCGCATCGCCGAAAAGCTCTTGCTGGCCGGCGAGGTCGATGCCGTGATTGCCATGGCACCGCACCCCGACGACCCCTGGCGACCCATGCCGGTGGTGGTGACGCGCGCCGAGGACATGGCGCGCTGCCGCGGCATGCGCATGGGCTACGCGCCGCTCATCGCGCTGGTCGAGCCGGCGCTGGCGCAAGGCTACAAACGCCTGGCGGTGATCGGCATTCCCTGCCAGATTTACGCGCTGCGCGCCTTGCAGCCCGAGCTCGAGCGCGAGCATGGCCTGCAAAAGCTGTTCGTCATCGGCACGCCCTGCTCGGACAACACCACGACCGAGCGCTTTCATGAGTTTCTGGCGCTGATCACCCCCGAGCCCGAGAACGTCACGTACCTGGAGTTCCGGGCCGACTACCACGTGGAGATCCGCATGCGCAACGGCGAAGTGCGGGCCCTGCCCTTTTTGAGCCTGCCGCTGTCGCAACTGCCGCCTGATTTTTTCCCCATGACCTGCCGCACCTGCGTTGACTACACCAACGTGCTGTCCGACATCACCGTCGGCTACATGGGCGGGCAGGGTCAGCAATGGCTGCTGGTGCGCAACGATCGCGGCCAGCACCTGCTGCAACTGCTGGGCGACGAGGTCAGTCTGCGCACGCCGGGCAGCGCCGGCAAGCGCGCCGGCGCCGTGCGCGGGTTTTTGAAAAACGTGGAACTGGCCGCTGGCGGCCTGCCGCTGCGCCGCATGCCGAACTGGCTGCGCCCTGTGGTCAGCTGGCTGATGCCGCGCATCGGCCCGCGCGGGCTTGAATTTGCCCGGGCCCGGGTCGAAATGAAAGCCTTGGAAACCATGGTTCATCTGCGCCGCGAG
>JBIKHR010000264.1:0-4192 GCA_044362035.1 Polaromonas sp.
GCAGCAGTTTGACCTTTACGTCAAACTCAACAAGAAAATCCCGCCTGAAATCCTGACCTCGATCTCCAGCATTGACGACGCCGGCCGCCTGGCCGACACCATTGCCGCGCACCTGCCGCTCAAGCTGGACGCCAAGCAAGTCGTGCTCGACCTCGACAACATCAAGGCTCGCCTCGAAAACCTCTACGAGCAGCTCGAGCGCGAAGTGGACATCCTGAACGTTGATAAAAAAATCCGTGGTCGCGTCAAGCGCCAGATGGAAAAAAACCAGCGCGATTTTTACCTGAACGAGCAAGTCAAGGCCATTCAAAAAGAACTGGGCGAAGGCGAAGAGGGTGCGGACATCGAGGAGATCGAGAAAAAGATCAAGTCCGCCAAGATGCCGGCCGATGCCCGCAAAAAAGCCGAGAGCGAACTCAAAAAACTCAAGCTCATGTCGCCCATGTCGGCTGAGGCCACCGTGGTGCGCAGCTACATCGATGTGCTGACCAGCCTGCCTTGGGCCAAAAAAACCAAGATCAAGCACGACCTGGGCAACGCCGAAGACGTGCTCAACCAGGACCACTACGGCCTTGAGAAGGTCAAAGACCGCATCGTTGAGTATCTTGCGGTGCAGCAACGCGTGGACAAGCTCAAAGCCCCCATCCTGTGCCTGGTTGGCCCGCCCGGCGTGGGCAAGACCTCACTCGGTCAATCGATCGCCAAGGCCACCGGCCGCAAATACGTGCGCATGGCCTTGGGCGGCATGCGTGACGAGGCCGAGATTCGCGGTCACCGCCGCACTTACATCGGCGCCTTGCCCGGCAAGGTGCTGCAAAGCCTGACCAAGGCCGGCACGCGCAACCCGCTGTTCTTGCTCGACGAGATCGACAAGCTGGGCACCGACTTCCGCGGTGACCCTTCCAGCGCCTTGCTCGAGGTGCTGGACCCGGAGCAAAACCACACCTTCGGCGACCACTACGTCGAGGTGGATTTCGACCTGAGCGACGTGATGTTTGTCGCCACCTCGAACTCGATGAACATTCCGCCGGCCCTGCTGGACCGGATGGAAGTGATCCGCCTGTCGGGTTACACCGAAGACGAAAAGACCAGTATCGCCATGCGCTACTTGCTGCCCAAGCAGCTCAAGAATAACGGCGTCAAAGAAGGTGAGCTCGACATCTCCGAGCAGGCCGTGCGCGACATCGTGCGTTACTACACGCGAGAAGCCGGTGTGCGTTCGCTCGAGCGCGAACTCTCCAAGATCTGCCGCAAGACCGTCAAGGGCATCCAGCTGAAAAAGATGCAGGCGCCCGTGGTGGTCAGCCCTGACAACCTGAATGATTACTTGGGTGTGCGCAAGTTCAACTACGGCCGCGCCGAAGAACAAAACCAGATCGGTCAGGTCGTTGGCCTGGCGTGGACAGAAGTCGGTGGCGACCTGCTCACGATCGAAGCGGCCATCATGCCGGGCAAGGGCGTCATCACCCGCACCGGTTCGCTGGGCGACGTCATGAAAGAGTCCGTTGAGGCCGCCCGCACGGTGGTGCGCAGCCGCTCACGCATGCTGGGCATTCGCGACGACATGTTTGAAAAGCGTGACATCCACATTCACGTGCCCGACGGCGCGACGCCCAAAGACGGCCCGAGCGCGGGTGCCGCCATGACCACCGCTTTTGTGTCGGCGCTCACGGGCATTCCGGTGCGCGGTGATGTGGCCATGACCGGCGAGATCACTCTGCGCGGTGAAGTCACGGCCATCGGCGGACTGAAAGAAAAGCTGCTGGCCGCCTTGCGTGGCGGCATCAAGACGGTGCTGATCCCCGAAGAAAACGCCAAGGACTTGCAAGAGATTCCGGACAACGTCAAAAGCGGCCTTGAGATCATTCCCGTCAAATGGATTGACCAGGTGCTGGCCGTGGCACTGGAGCGCATGCCTGTGCCCCTGTCAGACGCAGAAGTTGCGCTCGCGGCTGCTGCCGTCGCCGCTGCAGCGGCTGCCGCCGCAGCCGTTGCAGCGGCCGCCACAGCGGCTGTCCCGGCGCAAGCCGGTGCGGTCAAGCACTGAGAGATTTTTTTTGACGCGGCCTCAAAGCACCAAAAAAATCACGCTATAATTCGGTCTGTTATCGCGGGAGTAGCTCAGTTGGTAGAGCGCAACCTTGCCAAGGTTGAGGTCGAGAGTTCGAGACTCTTCTCCCGCTCCAAATTAAAAGGGCAGCACTTCAAAATGCTGTCCTTTTTTATTAGGAAAACGGCGCGGTAGCAAATCGGTTATGCACTGGATTGCAAATCCAGCTAGGGCGGTTCGACTCCGCCCCGCGCCTCCACTGACACCCTTTCCAGATCAAAAAAAAGCCGCTTTTCGAGCGGCTTTTTCAATGGTTTTTTGCTTATGAATTCCGGCACCCGTCGCGGACATATCGACTTGTTATAGAAGCGGGCAAATTCAGCATTGGACGCAGGGCTTGACCGCCACTATCCTGCCAAGCTGAAATAAACGGGCGATACAGCCCATAACCGCAGGAGACAAGCCTTGAAACTCACATCCGTACTCACCCGACTGAGCTTTGCCATTGCTATTTTTGGCTTGGCTGGTGTCGTTCAGGCTCAGGCCAATGACTATCCTTCCAAACCGATCCGCCTGGTCGTGCCCGCAGCGCCCGGCGGCGGCGCGGATTTTCTGGCGCGCATTGTGGGCGTCAAACTGGGCGAGCTGGTGGGCCAGTCGGTGGTGGTTGAAAACCGTGCCGGTGCGTCCGGCACCATTGCGGCCGACGGCACGGCCAAGTCCCCGGGTGACGGCTACACCGTGTTGATGGGGCAATCCACCAGCATCGTGATTGCGCCGCAGCTCAATCCCAAATTGCCTTACGACACGCTGCGCGACCTCAAGCCGGTCACTCTGGTGGCCGAAGTGCCGAACGTCATGGTGGTGCACCCGAGCGTGCCGGCCAACACGGTCAAGGACCTCATTGCACTGGCCAAGGCCAAGCCCGACATGCTGAACTTCGGCTCGTCGGGCAATGGCGCGCCTAGCCACCTGGCTGGCGAAATGTTCAAGTCGGCCACCGGCACGCGTCTGGTTCATGTGCCTTACAAAGGTGCGGGGCCGGCCGTCAATGCGCTGTTGGCCGGCGAAATCCAGGTCATGTTTGCGCCCATCGTGGCGGTCTTGCCGCAAGTCAAGGCGGGCCGCTTGCGGGCTTTGGGGGTGACATCTGCCAAGCGCTCTGCCGCAGCACCTGACTTGCCCACACTGGCCGAGGTCGGTCTGACTGGCTATGAGATCAGTTCCTGGTTTGGCCTGTTTGTGCCGGCCAGCACGCCCGCCGCCGTGGTGGACAAGCTTTTCAAGGAAACCAACCGTGTGCTCAAGTCCCCCGACGTGCTGGAGCGCTTTGCCAAAGAAGGCGCAGAGCCTGTGGGCAGCACGCCAGCTGATTTCAACAACTACGTGCGCACCGAATTTGTGAAATACAACAAAGTGATCAAGGACAACGGCATCAAGGCCGATTGAGTTGCACCCATTTTTGAAAGCACCGAATGACCATCCCTGAGATGATGACCCCGAAGAACCGCGCCCAGCAAACCATGGCCCACAACATGACGCTGGTGGCGCACCACGAGCTTGACGGCTTTGGCGGCATGGGCGAGGGCATCGCCATGCAAAAAACCGATGACGGCCGCCGCATCCTGTGGATGGCGCACGAGTCAGCCCCTAAGAACTTCACCGGCGTTGATGTCACCGACCCGAAGAACCCGCGCGTGATTGTGCAGACCGAGTTGCCGCACATGAAGGTGCGTTCCAATTCTCTGGACGTGGTGGGCAACCTGATGGTGGTCGCCAACCAGACCAAAGAGGTCAACATGAAGCCGGCCGGCTTCAATGTGTATGACATCTCCATCCCCGAGCAGCCCAAACTCATTTCGCATTTCGATTGTTCTGGCCCTTATTCGCGTGGCGTTCATGCGGTCTGGTTTGTCGATGGAAAGACGGTGCACATGGCGTCGGGCGCGCCAGACTTTCAGCCGCACAACCCCAAAGACGATCAGATCTACCGCATCATCGACATCTCCAACCCGTCCAAGCCGGTTGAGACCGGTCGCTGGTGGTACCCGGGCACGCGCGTGGGTGACACCACACCGCCGCCGGCGCGCCTGCCCAAGCAGTTTGACACCGGCTTTCGGGCGCACAACACCAATGTGTTTC
>JBIKHR010000265.1:0-4179 GCA_044362035.1 Polaromonas sp.
CTCCAGCGTGACATGCAGCATCAGCGGTGAGCGCTTGCGCAGCACGGTAGCGGTTTTTTGCGCCCACCGGTCGTCTTTGGCTTTTTCAAGCGCATCCACCATGTGCTTGACGCGTAGCAGCGAAAACACCGCGTCAATGCGGGCATCCGGTTTGATCGCGTCTTTATTTTGTGTGCCCACATGAGTAGCCAGCCAGTCTTCCACTTCCTGACGGTTGGCGAAGGTTTCAGCGGCCAGTGCGCTCCAAAGTGCCGGCAGCCGGGCTGCCTCCAGTTGCACATCAGCCAGTCCGTATTGCAAAGCCTGGCCGGCAGAGATCACGTCGCCGGTCAGTGCCAGGTACTCGCCCACATGGCCGGGGCAGCGGCTCAAAAAGTAACCGCCGCCAACGTCAGGGAACAGACCGATGTTCGTTTCGGGCATGGCCATGCGGGTGTGCTCGGTCACGATGCGCAGACTGGCGCCTTGGCTCAGGCCCATGCCGCCGCCCATCACCACCCCGTCCATGAAGGCGATGAATGGCTTGGGATAGTGGTGAATCAGGTAGTTAAGTCGGTATTCTTCGGTGAAAAAATCGTCCAGCGAGGTGTCGCCCGCCAGGGCCGCCTGGTGAAAGTAGCGAATGTCACCACCGGCACAAAAGCCGCCAAACAGGCTTTCCGGTGTGCCCGGTTTGCCCAGTTTGTTGCTGCCGCGTAGGGCCACCACTTGCACTTTTGCATCGGCCTGAAAGCTCTGTAGCGCAGCCGTGATATTCCGCACCATGTCGAGCGACATGGCATTGAGTGCTTTGGGACGGTTCAGGGTGATCAGGCCGGCGTTGCCTTGTCGCTCGACGATCACGTGGCTGCCGGCGTCTGTGACGGGATCTGTGTTCATGTTTTCTTTTTTTCGTGATCAGCTCAGGGTGAGGCGTTTCAGGCGCGCTCGCGCCAGCCCACCAGTTCGTTGAGCAGCAAGGCACCGATGACCAGAGCGCCACCTGTCAGCACGCTGGCGGCGGGCACTTCGCCTGCGCCCAGCCAGGCCAGCGCAATGCCGAAAATAATTTCCAGCAAGGCCAGCAGTGAAATCTCGGGGGCTTTGAGTACGCCGGCGCAACGCACCGACAGCACACAAGGAATGGCCAGCTGCACCAGACCCAACAGGGCCAGCAAGGCGATGTCATGCGGCGTGGCTGCCAGCGGCAAGGCCAGCGGCAGGGTCACCACCGAAGAGATGAATGCGCCCACCATGACGGCTGGCACCAGGTCTACTTTGTCGCCCTGCGCCTGGCTGCGCTGCACCACTGTCCAATTGATGGCGCCTGCCATCGGCACCAGCAGCGCTACCAGCGTGCCGGCCAGTTGCGGGCCGGCACCACTGCCCAGCAACTGCCCGCCAAACATCCAGCCAATGCCCAGACCTGCCACGGCAATCGCCACCCAGGTGCGCATGGCAATGCGGTGCCCAATCACCACGCGTGCAAGCAAGGCCGTCATGAAAGGCCCGACGGCCAGCGTCACCAGCACATTGGCCACGCTGGTGAGCGTGAGCGCCAGCATGAAGGCGGTGAACATAAAGCTCCAGCAGACACCCGAAATCCACAACGCACGACCGCCGTGGCGGATTCGTGTGAACACCTCGCGGCCTTGAAACAGCGGCAGGATCACCAGCAAGGACAGCAAGGTGAAAAAGCTGCGCCAGAAAGTCACCTCAAAGCTGCGGGCACTTTCAAGGTGGCGTGTCACCACGCCGGCAATCGACCACATCAATGTGACCGCCACCATCAGCAAGACGGCTCGGCTGTGCGTGAGTTTCATGATTTCGTTTTTTTGTGAAAGACCATCAGTTCAAGGCAAAACGCACCGACAGGGCCAGTGCGGCCGTGCGGTGCGCCATGGCTGTACAGCGACTCTGTTTAGCGACCGGCGCGCTTGCGCTCGCTCTCCGTCAGATGGCGCTTGCGCAGACGGATCGACTTGGGCGTGATCTCGACCAGCTCGTCGTCCTCAATGAACTCCACACCGTATTCCAGCGTGCAGTCAATCGGCGGCGTGATCTTGATCGCGTCTTCCTTGCCGGATACGCGGAAGTTGGTCAGCTGCTTGGTGCGCGTGGCGTTAACGACCAGATCGTTGTCACGGCTGTGGATGCCCACAATCATGCCTTCGTATACCGGATCGTTGGCCTTGACGAACATGCGACCGCGGTCGTCGAGCTTGCCCAGGGCGTAGGTGAAAATTTCACCGGCGTCCATGGAAATCAGCACGCCATTTTTGCGACCGCCAATGTCACCCTTGTGGGCTTCGTAGCTGTCAAAGATGTTGGAGATCAGGCCCGAACCACGGGTCAAGTTCAAAAATTCGTTGGTAAAACCAATCAGACCACGCGCTGGAATGCGGTACTCCAGGCGCACACGGCCACGGCCATCCGGCTCCATGTTCACCAGCTCGCCCTTGCGCTCGCCCAGGGCCTGCATCACGCCGCCCTGGTGCTGCTCTTCGATGTCGGCCGTGACCAGCTCGATAGGCTCGTGCTTTTCACCCTTGACGTCGCGGAACACCACGCGCGGTTTGGACACCGCCAACTCATAGCCTTCGCGGCGCATGTTTTCCAGCAGGATGGTCAGGTGCAACTCGCCCCGGCCCATGACTTCGAAGATACCTTCTTCGCCGGTTTCCTTGACGCGCAGCGCCACGTTGTGTTGCAGTTCTTTTTGCAGTCGGTCCCAGATCTGGCGACTGGTGACGTACTTGCCTTCACGGCCGGCCAGCGGGCTGGTGTTGACGCAAAAATTCATGGTCAGCGTCGGCTCGTCGACCTTGAGCATAGGCAGCGGCATCGGGGTCATCGGGTCGGTGATCGTCACGCCAATACCGATGTCGGTCAGGCCGTTGATCAGCACGATCTCGCCGGGGCCGGCTTCGGTGGCTTGCACGCGCTCCAGGCCCTGGAAGGTCAGAACCTGGTTGATACGGCCTTTGACAGCCTTGCCGTCCGGACCTTCCATGACGACCACGTCCATCATCGGCTTGATCGTGCCCTGGCTGATGCGGCCGACACCGATGCGACCGACAAAGGTTGAGAAATCGAGCGCTGAAATTTGCAGCTGCAGCGGTGCGCCAGGGTCACCCTTCTGGGCCGGCACATGATTGAGCACGGTGTTGAACAGGGCCGACATGTCCGGGCCCCACTGCTCACCGGGAGCGCCCTCTTCCATCGACGACCAGCCGTTGATGCCGGATGCGTAGACCACAGGAAAATCGAGCTGCTCATCGGTAGCGCCGAGCTTGTCAAACAAGTCAAACGCAGCGTTGACCACAAAGTCAGGTCGGGCACCCGGCTTGTCGACCTTGTTGACCACCAGGATGGGTTTGAGACCCAGCGCCAGGGCTTTCTTGGTCACGAAGCGCGTTTGCGGCATGGGACCTTCTTGCGCGTCGATCAACAACACCACGCCGTCGACCATGGACAGCGCGCGCTCGACTTCACCGCCGAAGTCGGCGTGGCCTGGAGTGTCAACGATGTTGATGTGCGTACCTTCCCAGGTCACGGCGCAGTTCTTGGCCAAAATAGTGATGCCACGCTCTTTTTCAATCGCGTTGTTGTCCATCACGGTGTCGACCACTTTTTCGTGCTCGGCAAAAGTGCCGGACTGGCGCAGCAGTTGGTCAACCATGGTGGTTTTGCCATGGTCAACGTGGGCAATGATGGCAATGTTGCGGATCTGTTTAATGGTCATGGTTCGCTTTCTAAAACTTCTAAAACTTTTTTGTCCTGACGGTCTGTGAAGGTATCAAGGCAAGGCTGGGGGCTCATCGGAATGAAGCGCCGGACCAGCCAATGCTGCGGCTTGCAGCATGTCCTGAACTTCAATGGGGCTGAGCAAACGCTCAGGAATCAACTCGTTGGCCGCCACATGCGCGGTTCCTAAAAAAGCATGGGGGTCGCTGCCAAACACCTGCACCAGGGCCTGGTATTCAGCCACTAGCGGGCCCCACTGGCCCGGCTCGCCCCGGCGGCGCAAGCCACTCAAAAATCGACCGGCATTGGCCGCGTCCAGGCTGATGCTCGGGCTGCCCGATACCAGCGACTGCGGCGGCAATAGGCATGCATCGCGTTCAGATTCGTTCATCGCTTCAAGCGCCGGCAAACTCACGCACTGGCCGACTTTGTAGCCGCCGGTTTCAATGCGGC
>JBIKHR010000266.1:0-4172 GCA_044362035.1 Polaromonas sp.
CACGGTTCTTGCCCATGGTCGGCACGACAAAGTGCGCATCTTCAAGATGCGTCGTCGTAAGCACTACCAGAAGCGCCAGGGCCATCGGCAAAATTTCACTGAATTGCAAATCGGCACCATCGCCGGTTAAGCAAGACACCAGGAGTAACGGAAAATGGCACAGAAAAAAGGCGGCGGCTCTACGCGAAACGGGCGCGATTCGCAGCCCAAGATGTTGGGTGTCAAGAAGTTTGGCGGCGAAGTGATCAATGCAGGCAGCATCATTGTTCGCCAGCGTGGCACGAAGTTCCATCCCGGCGTGAACGTCGGTATTGGCAAGGACCACACACTCTTTGCTCTCGTTGACGGGCAGGTTTCTTTTGCCGTCAAGGGTGCTTTGAACAAGCAAACCGTTAACGTGACACCAGCTTAAGCTGATCACTTCGATGGTATCGAAGCCCCGCCTGCCGGGGCTTTTTTGTTTCCGGCTGCGCCTGTAGCAGCCTGCACTTGATTTTGTAAACTCGGGACCAACTCGGCACCATCAGGTAGATCGGGGCACTCACCATGAAATTTGTTGACGAAGCATACATAGACATCGCCGCGGGCGATGGCGGCAACGGCTGCGTCTCATTTCGGCATGAGAAGTACAAGGAGTTCGGCGGCCCCAACGGCGGCGACGGTGGCCGGGGCGGCCATATCTACGCGGTGGCCGACTCGAACCTGAACACCCTGGTCGACTTCCGCTTTTCGCGGCGCCACGATGCGCGCAATGGCGAACATGGCAAGGGCTCAGACATGTTTGGCGCCAAGGGGGATGACATCATCCTGAAGATGCCAGTCGGCACCATCCTGACTGACGCTGAATCCGGCGACATCCTGTACGAGTTGCTGGTGCCTGGCGAAGAAGTGCTGATTGCCAAGGGTGGAGACGGCGGCTTTGGCAACCTGCGCTTTAAAAGCTCGACCAACCGCGCACCGCGCACCAAGACACCGGGCTGGCCCGGCGAGAAAAAAAGCCTGAAGCTTGAGCTGAAGGTGCTGGCCGACGTGGGCCTGCTCGGCATGCCGAATGCCGGCAAATCAACCTTCATCACGGCCGTTTCCAACGCCCGCCCGCGCATCGCCGACTACCCTTTCACTACGCTGCACCCCAACCTGGGTGTGGTGCGGGTCGGCCCTGAGCAAAGCTTTGTGGTCGCCGACTTGCCCGGACTTATCGAAGGCGCTTCGGAAGGCGCCGGACTCGGTCACCTCTTTTTGCGGCACTTGCAGCGCACGCGCCTGCTGCTGCACATCGTCGACATGGCACCGTTTGACGAGAGCGTTGACCCGGTCAAGCAGGCCAAGGCCATCGTGGGCGAGCTGAAAAAATATGACGAGGGCCTTTTTGACAAGCCGCGCTGGTTGGTGCTGAACAAGCTCGACATGGTTGAGCCCGACAAGCGGGCGGCCTTGGTCAAAGACTTTGTCAAACGCTTCAAGTTCAAGGGCCCGGTGTTCGAGATCTCCGCACTCACCCGTGAAGGCTGCGAGCACCTGGTCAAGGCCATTTACCAGCACGTCAAGTCGGTGCAAAAGAGCGAGCAACCGCCTGAAGACATTGACCCGCGCTTTCTACCGGCCGAGCCCGCCGGGCTGAAAGACTGAGCCCTCAAGCATCTGCGCCCATGAAGCCGACCATCTCTTTGTCACCCGTCCTGCTCAACGCCAGACGAATCGTCGTCAAGGTGGGCTCCAGCCTGGTCACCGACGAGGGGCGCGGCCTGGACGCCGAAGCGATTGGCCTGTGGTGTGGCCAGCTAGCGCAGCTGGTGCAGGACGGCCGCGAGGTCATCATGGTCAGCAGTGGTGCCATTGCCGAAGGCATGAAGCGGCTGGGTTGGACGACGCGCCCCAAAGCCATCCATGAATTGCAAGCCGCCGCCGCCGTGGGCCAGATGGGTCTGGTTCAGGTCTACGAAAGCAAGCTGCGCGAAAACGGCATCGGCAGCGCTCAGGTGCTGCTCACGCACGCCGACCTGGCGGACCGCGAACGCTATCTGAACGCGCGTTCCACCCTGTTGACCTTGATTCAGCTGGGGGTTGTGCCTGTGATCAACGAGAACGACACCGTCGTCAACGACGAGATCAAGTTCGGTGACAACGACACTCTGGGGGCGCTGGTTGCCAACCTGGTCGAAGCCGACCTGCTGGTCATCCTGACGGATCAAAAAGGCCTGTTCACGGCCGACCCGCGCAAGGACGCCAACGCGACCCTGGTGCAAGAGGCCAAGGCAGGTGACCCTGCCCTCGAGGCCATGGCCGGCGGTGCGGGTTCAAGCATCGGCAAGGGCGGCATGCTGACCAAGATTCTGGCGGCCAAGCGCGCCGCCGGCTCGGGTGCTTCCACCATCATCGCCTGGGGCCGCGAGCCTGATGCGCTGGTCCGCATGGCGCGCGGTGAAACCATCGGCACGCTGCTGGTGGCGCAAACGGCCAAGAACCAGGCGCGCAAGCAATGGATGGCCGACCACCTGCAAATGCGCGGGTCGGTCGTGGTTGATGCGGGTGCGGTGGTCAAGGTGCGTGACGAGGGTAAGAGCCTGTTGCCCATCGGCATGACGGCGGTGCAGGGCGAGTTTTCGCGGGGTGACGTGATCGCCGTGCGTGACGCCGAGGGTCTGGAGATTGCCCGCGGCCTGTCCAACTACTCGAGCGCCGAAGCGCGCCTCATTTGCCGCAAATCATCGGGCGAATTCGAGCGCTTGCTGGGCTACACCGGCGAGCCCGAGATGCTGCACCGGACCAACCTGGTCCTGAGCCGCTAGGCCTGGGCGGCTGCAGCCGCCCTTTTGCTTGATTGCACTTCGAATTTTTTGAACTCAGGATTCGTCTCGGCTGGAGGCCGGCGAAAAATTGGTGTGCGGATCAGGGTCAAAGCTGGCCCCGGGCGGCAGTTCCATGCCCGGAAAACCGCCGTGCTGCCCCTCTTCGCCGCCAGCGGCTTGCATGCCGTCACGCAGGCGCACGCCGCCACGCAAATAGCGGCTGCGGTTATCAGGGCGGGTGTCTGCGCGCTGGTCCAGACGGGGAACGTAGCGGGACAGCTCGGTCAGTGCCATTTCGTAGACGCCGCGCTTGAATTCGACCACCATATCGAGGGGCACCCAGTACTCGTTCCAGCGCCAGGCGTCGAACTCGGGGTGGTCGGTGGCGCGCAGGTTCAGGTCCCAGTCGTGACCGACCAGTTGCAACAGAAACCAGATTTGCTTCTGGCCCTTGTAATGTCCGCGCGCATCACGGCGGATAAACCGGTCAGGCACCTCGTAGCGCAACCAGTCACGGGTCCGGGCGAGCACCTGCACATGCTGCGGATGCAGCCCCACTTCTTCATGCAACTCACGGAACATGGCCTGCTCGGGGTTTTCGCCCCGGTCAATGCCACCTTGCGGGAATTGCCACGAGTGGGTGCGGATGCGCTTGCCCCAAAACACCTGACTTTTCTGGTTGAGCAAGATGATCCCGACGTTAGGCCTGAAGCCATCGCGGTCGAGCATAATCAAACCTCAAATTTTTTAAACTGAGCCCATTATGCACAGCCCAAGCCCGAGCGCCAAGCCTGCTGCAGGGCCCAGTCCCCCACCCCTGGAAAACACCCCCGCATGAAAGCCTCCCAGTTCTTCATTTCCACGCTCAAGGAAGCGCCTGCCGACGCCGAAGTTGTCAGCCATCAGCTCATGATGCGTGCCGGCATGATCAAAAAGCTGGGTGCCGGGATTTACAACTACATGCCCATGGGCCTGCGCGTGATTCGCAAGGTTGAAGCCATCGTGCGCGAAGAAATGAACCGCGCCGGCGCTATTGAAATGACCATGCCGGTGATACAGCCGGCCGAGCTCTGGCAGGAAACCGGGCGCTTCGAAAAAATGGGCCCCGAATTGCTGCGCATTCAAGACCGCCATGGCCGCGACTTCGTGGTGCAACCCACCAGCGAAGAAGTCATCACCGATGTGGTGCGCCAGGACATCCGCAGCTACAAGCAGTTGCCCAAGAATTTTTACCAGATCCAAACCAAGTTTCGTGACGAGCGCCGTCCGCGTTTCGGCCTGATGCGCGGGCGCGAATTCATCATGAAGGACGCCTACAGCTTTGACCGCGACCAGACCGCGGCCAAGGCCAGCTACCAGGTGATGGCGGCCGCCTACCGCAAG
>JBIKHR010000036.1:0-13525 GCA_044362035.1 Polaromonas sp.
GCCCTAATGATAAGGCTTTAATGTCAAACGGGCTGCCGGGTGGCACGCCCGGCACGGGCTCTTGCCCTTAACGCGGCAGGTCGCTGGCGCCCATCAAGAACTCATCGACCGCGCGCGCGGCCTGACGGCCTTCGCGAATGGCCCAGACCACCAGGCTCTGGCCGCGGCGGATGTCACCGGCAGCAAACACCTTGGGCACGTTGGTGGCGTAACCGCCCGTGAAGTCGGTGCTGGCCTTGGCATTGCCACGGTTGTCGGCATCGACGCCGAAAGCCTTCAGCACGGTGCTGACCGGCGCCACAAAACCCATGGCCAGCAAGACCAGGTCGGCCTTGAGCAGTTGCTCGGATCCGGCAACTTCCTGCATCTTGCCGTCTTTCCACTCAACGCGAACGGTTTTCAGGCCGGTGACCTTGCCTTTTTCGCCGATGAACTCTTTGGTCGAGATGGCGAACTCGCGCTCACAACCTTCTTCATGCGAAGAAGAGGTGCGCAGCTTGATCGGCCAGTAAGGCCAGGTCATGGGGCGGTTTTCTTCTACCGGGGGCTCGGGCATCAGCTCGAACTGGGTCACGCTGGCCGCACCGTGGCGGTTGCTGGTGCCCACGCAGTCGCTGCCGGTGTCGCCGCCGCCGATGACGATGACATGCTTGCCCTCGGCGCGCAACTGGTCCTTGAGCTTATCGCCTGCGTTGACCTTGTTTTGCTGCGGCAAAAACTCCATGGCGAAATGAATGCCGGCCAGTTCGCGGCCGGGCACGGGCAGGTCACGCGACTGCTCTGAGCCGCCGGTGAGCACCACCGCGTCAAAATCTTTTTGTAGCTGCGCCGGGGAAATTGTTTCCTTGGCCCAGTTGGTGACCTTGCTGTCTTTCGGCAGCTCGCCGACCAGCACGCCGCAGCGAAAGCTCACGCCCTCGGCCTTCATCTGCTCGACGCGGCGGTCGATGTGGATTTTTTCCATCTTGAAGTCGGGAATGCCGTAGCGCAGCAGGCCGCCCACGCGGTCGTTCTTCTCAAACAGCGTGACATCGTGACCCACACGCGCCAGTTGCTGCGCCGCGGCCATGCCGGCCGGGCCGGAGCCAACCACGGCGACTTTTTTGCCGGTCTTGTGCTTGGGCAGCTCAGGCGTGACCCAGCCTTCGGCCCAGGCGCGGTCAATGATGGCGTGTTCGATCGACTTGATACCGACCGCGTCATCGTTCACATTGAGCGTGCAGGCGGCTTCACAAGGGGCCGGGCAGATGCGGCCGGTGAACTCGGGAAAGTTGTTGGTGCTGTGCAGGGTCTGGATGGCGTTTTTCCAGTCATTGCGAAACACCATGTCATTGAAGTCAGGAATGATGTTGTTGACCGGGCAGCCGCTGTTGCAAAAAGGCGTGCCGCAGTCCATGCAGCGGGCTGCCTGTTGGCCGGCCTGCTGGTCATCGAGACCGATGACAAATTCCTTGTAGTTTTTCAGGCGCTCGGGCACGGGCTTGTAGCCCTCTTCAAGCCGCTCGTAGTCCATGAAACCGGTGATTTTTCCCATGATGTCCGTCCTCTGATTCTTCTGTACGTTGGGACCCGCTTACGTGGCGGCCACGGCGGCAAGGTTGGTCGCCACCTGGGCGCTGGTCGTTTCGGTCGCGGCCAGCAATTGGCGCTCCTTGCGCTCGCTCAGTGCGCGCTTGTATTCGTTCGGGAACACCTTGACGAATTTCAGGCGGGCCTCGCTCCAGTTGTCGAGCAGTTCGCGCGCGCGCTTGCTGCCGGTCCAGCGGTTGTGGTCCTGCAAGAGCCGCTTGAGCTGGTCTTCGTCGGTCTCGTCGCCGTGCCAGCCGGATTTGTCATGCAAATGCTGGTCGGCTGCGATCACCACTTTGTCCATGGAGACCATGGAGGTGTTGCAACGTGAGGCGAACTGGCCGTCTTCGTCGTACACATAAGCCACGCCGCCGCTCATGCCGGCAGCGAAGTTGCGGCCTGTCTTGCCAAGCACGGCGACCGTGCCGCCCGTCATGTACTCGCAGCCATGGTCGCCGGTGCCTTCAACCACCGCCGTGGCACCCGACAGGCGCACCGCAAATCGCTCACCGGCCACGCCGCTGAAAAACGCTTCGCCGGTGGTTGCGCCGTACAGCACGGTGTTGCCGACGATGGTGTTTTTCACCGCATCGCCCCGGAAGTCGATGCTCGGGCGCACGACGATGCGACCGCCGGATAAACCCTTGCCGGTGTAGTCGTTGGCGTCACCGATCAGGTACAGGGTGATGCCCTTGGCCAGAAACGCGCCAAAAGACTGGCCGCCCGTGCCTTCGAGCTGGATGCGCAGCGTGTCATCCGGCAGACCTTGTGGATGGCGGCGCGTCAGCTCGCCCGAGAGCATGGCGCCCACGGTGCGGTTGACGTTGCGCGCGACATCGATGAACTGGACCTTCTCGCCTTTTTCCAGCGCAAGCTTGGACTTCTCGATCAGGCGCACGTCGAGTGCTTTTTCGAGTCCGTGTTCTTGCTCGCCCACATGCAGGCGCGGCACATCGGCCGGCACGTTCGGCTGGTAAAACAGACGGCCGAAATCCAGGCCACCGGCTTTCCAGTGCTCGACACCTTTTTGCGTGTCCAGCAGGTCAGCGCGGCCGATCAGATCGTCGAACTTGCGGATGCCGAGTTGTGCCATCAACTGGCGCGCCTCTTCCGCCACAAAGAAGAAGTAGTTGACGACATGCTCGGGCTTGCCGCTGAACTTTTGACGCAGCACAGGGTCTTGCGTGGCCACGCCGACCGGGCAGGTGTTGAGATGGCACTTGCGCATCATGATGCAGCCTTCGACCACCAGCGGCGCGGTGGCAAAGCCAAATTCGTCGGCGCCCAGCAAACCGCCGATGACAACATCGCGGCCGGTTTTCATTTGGCCGTCAGCCTGCACACGAATGCGGCCACGCAGGCGGTTGAGCACCAGCGTCTGCTGGGTTTCGGCCAGGCCGATTTCCCAAGGCGAGCCTGCGTGCTTGATCGACGACCAGGGCGATGCGCCCGTGCCGCCGTCATGGCCGGCAATCACCACGTGGTCGGACTTGGCCTTGGCCACGCCGGCAGCGATGGTGCCGACGCCGACTTCAGACACCAGCTTGACGCTGATGCTGGCGCGCGGGTTGACGTTTTTCAGATCATGAATCAGCTGCGCCAGGTCTTCGATGGAATAGATGTCATGGTGCGGCGGCGGCGAGATCAAACCCACGCCTGGCACCGAGTAGCGCAGCGCGCCGATGTATTCACTGACCTTGCCGCCGGGCAACTGTCCGCCCTCACCCGGCTTGGCACCCTGCGCCATCTTGATCTGAATCTGATCGGCCGACACCAGGTACTCGGCGGTGACGCCAAAGCGGCCCGAGGCGACTTGCTTGATCTTCGAGCGCAGCGAATCGCCGTCCTGCAAAGGCAGATCGACTTCGACCTGTTTTTGACCGATCACGCTTTTCAGCGTTTCGCCTTTTTTGATCGGGATGCCCTTGAGTTCCTGGCGGTAACGGTTCGGGTCTTCACCCCCCTCGCCGGTGTTGCTCTTGCCGCCGATGCGGTTCATGGCCACGGCCAGCGTGGCATGCGCCTCGGTGGAAATGGAACCCAGCGACATGGCGCCGGTGGCAAAGCGCTTGACGATCTCTTTGGCCGGCTCGACCTCGTCGATCGGGATTGCTTTGGACGGATCGATCTTGAACTCGAACAGGCCGCGCAGCGTCATGTGGCGGCGGTTCTGGTCGTTGATCAGCTGGGCATATTCCTTGTAGGTGCTCCAGTTGTTGGCGCGCGTAGCGTGTTGCAGCTTGGCAATCGCGTCGGGCGACCACATGTGCTCTTCACCGCGTGCGCGCCAAGCGTACTCACCGCCGGCATCCAGCATGGTGGCGAGTACCGGGTCGTCGCCAAAGGCAGCGCGGTGCATGCGCAGGGCTTCTTCGGCGATCTCGAACACGCCCATGCCTTCGACCTGGCTGGCGGTGCCGGTGAAGTACTTGGCGATGGTGGCGCGGTTCAGGCCGATGGCTTCAAACAACTGGGCGCCGCAGTAGCTCATGTAGGTGCTCACGCCCATCTTGGACATGATTTTTGACAAACCCTTACCGATCGCCTTGGTGTAGTTGTAGACGGCTTTGTCAGTGCTCAGGTCGCCCGGCAAACCGGCCGAGAGTTCGGCCAGCGTTTCAAGGGCCAGGTAGGGGTGAACGGCTTCTGCGCCGTAACCGGCGAGCACAGCGAAGTGATGCACTTCGCGGGCCGAGCCGGTTTCGACCACCAGGCCGGCCGTGGTGCGCAGGCCTTCTTTAACCAAGTGCTGGTGCACTGCCGACAGCGCCAGCGCCGCCGGGATGGCGACCTGCGTGGCGCTCACGCCGCGGTCACTGACGATCAGGATGTTTTTGCCGCTCTTGATGGCGTCCACCGCTTCAGCGCACAGCGAGGCCAGCTTGGCTTCAACACCCTCATGGCCCCAGACCAGCGGGTAAGTGATGTCCAGCGTGTAGCTGCGGAACTTGCCCTGGGTGTGGGCCTCGATGTTGCGCAGTTTTTGCATGTCGGCGACATTGAGCACAGGCTGGCTGACTTCGAGCCGCATCGGCGGGTTGACCTGGTTGATGTCCAGCAGGTTCGGCTTGGGGCCGACAAAGGACACCAGCGACATGACGATGGCTTCGCGGATCGGGTCGATGGGCGGGTTGGTCACCTGGGCGAACAACTGCTTGAAGTAGTTGTACAGCGGCTTGTTCTTGTTGGACAGCACAGCCAGCGGGCTGTCGTTGCCCATGGAGCCGGTGGCTTCCTCGCCGTTGATGGCCATGGGGGACATCAGGAATTTGATGTCTTCCTGTGTGAAACCAAATGCCTGCTGGCGGTCCAGAAGACTTTGCGCAGGCACATCGGCGGGCACCGCCGCGGACAAGGCGCCGATGTCGTCGAGCTTGATGCGCAGGTTTTCAATCCACTGCTTGTAAGGCTTGCTGTGTGCCAGCGTGGATTTGATCTCTTCGTCATCGACCATGCGGCCTTGCTCGAGGTCGATCAGGAACATCTTGCCTGGCTGCAGACGCCATTTGCGAATGATCTTGTGCTCGGGCACCGGCAAGACGCCGGACTCGGAGGCCATGATGACCAGGTCGTCGTCGGTCACGCAGTAGCGGGATGGCCGAAGGCCGTTGCGGTCCAGCGTGGCGCCGATCTGGCGGCCGTCGGTGAAGACAATAGACGCCGGGCCATCCCAGGGCTCGAGCATGGCGGCGTGGTATTCGTAAAACGCGCGGCGCCGCTCGTCCATGGTGGTGTGCTGTTCCCAGGGTTCGGGAATCATCATCATCACGGCCTGGCTGATCGGGTAACCGGCCATGGTCAGCAACTCGAGGCAGTTGTCAAAAGTGGCGGTGTCGGACTGGTCGGCAAAGCTGATCGGGTAGAGCTTTTGCAGGTCAGGGCCCAGCACCGGCGAAGACATCACGCCTTCTCGCGCTTTCATCCAGTTGTAGTTGCCCTTGACGGTGTTGATCTCGCCGTTGTGCGCAACGTAGCGGTAGGGGTGGGCGAGCGGCCATTCCGGGAAGGTGTTGGTGGAAAAGCGCTGGTGCACGAGACCGAGCGCCGAGACGCAGCGCACATCCTGCAGGTCCAGGTAGTAGGTGCCGACCTGATCGGCCAGCAGCAGACCTTTGTAAACCACCGTGCGGCTTGACATGCTGGGCACGTAATATTCTTTGCTGTGCGTCAGCTGCAGGTCTTGGATGGCGGCGCTGGCGGTCTTGCGGATCACGTAAAGCTTGCGCTCAAGCGCGTCCTGCACGATCACGTCATTGCCGCGACCGATGAAGATCTGGCGCAAGATGGGTTCTTTTTCACGCACGGTGGGCGACATCGGCATGTCGCGGTTGACCGGCACATCGCGCCAGCCCAGCAGCACTTGACCTTCCAGGCGCACGGCGCGCTCCAGCGCCTGCTCGCAAGCTAGGCGGGAAGCGTTTTCTTTGGGCAAAAACACCATGCCCACGCCGTATTCGCCGGGTGGTGGCAGTTCAATGCCTTGCAGCGCCATTTCTTCGCGATACAGCGCATCTGGCAACTGAATCAAAATTCCGGCGCCGTCGCCCATCAGTTTGTCGGCACCTACTGCACCCCGGTGGTCCAGGTTTTCAAGGATTTTCAGGCCCTGCTGGACGATGGCGTGGCTCTTGTGGCCCTTGATGTGCGCCACAAAGCCCACGCCGCAAGCGTCATGCTCGTTTTGGCCCGAGTACAAACCGTGTTGTTCAAAATGCTTGATTTCAGCAGCCGTGGTCATGGCAGTTCCCCATCAGTCGAAAGCGATCAAAAAAAATTCCAGAGCAGACAGCATAGTCCACAGCAACAACAATGCCAATCAAATTAAATGGGGTCAGAACCTATTTATTCCGGCCAGTTGAGCAATCTCTGTAAATTGGGGACAGATAAAAATACTCGTCGGACTTATTCGGCTGCGGGCACCGGTCCAGGCGGGCGGCCGCGCTGACCGGGCGCAATGCGCCTGGGCGTGCCCTCTTGCAAATCCTGTAAAAAAGCATCGGAGCCCAGTGCCCAGCCGGTCAGCGCGGCGCGGGTCAGGGCTTCTTGTTGCGGAGGTGAGACACCGGCGGCCACCAAAGCGCGGTAGGCCGCTTCGCGGGCAAAAGGGGTGTTGCCCAGGTCCCAAAGCAGTGCATGCGGCGTCACCATTTTGTTAACGGTCAGCCCAATGCAGTGCCTGTGGCTGGACCAGGGGTGGTCGGCCGGCTCGGCCACCATGCCGGCGCGCACCGGGTTGAGGTCGATGTAGGCCATGCAGGCCAGCAGGTAGCGATCGGTTTCGATCAGGGTGGAGCGGTAGCGGCCTTCCCAGAGCGTGCCGCTGCGGCCGTGGCGGTTGTTGAAGTAGCGGACATAGCTGCGGCCAACCGCCTGCATCATCTGCGGCACGCCGTCCGCTGTGTCGGGCGTGGCCAGCAAATGGAAGTGGTTGTCCATCAGCACATAGGCGTGCAGGGCCACCCGGCAGCGCAGACTGTGCTCGGCCAGCAGGTCCAGCAGGCGCTGCCGGTCGGCGTCGTCGCGCACGATCAGCTGGCGGTTGTTACCGCGCTGGATGATGTGGTGCGGATAACCGGGAACTGTGAGGCGGGGTTGGCGGGCCATGGTGGGTGAGCGTTGACTTGCAATGTTACGGCTTAAGGCGCTGGGAGCGCGCCGTCCGCGGCCGCACGGCAGGGGCTTGGCATCGCCCGCCGCTAGAGCAGCTTGCGCCCGGTCAGGCGTTCGTGTTCGCGCCCGGCAAATCGGTCGGTCATGCCGGCAATGTAATCGGCCACCGCCCGGGCCGTGTCGGGCCGGGCCGCATGCTCAGCCGGCATTTCGCCAGGCTGGCGCGAATAGGCCTCGAACAGCTCGCGCACCACGATCTGGGCTTGCCCGGTGGTTTGCATCACCTGCGGATGCCGGTAGAGCTGCGCAAACAAAAACTGCTTGAGAGCGGTGGACTGCGCATGCATGGCCGGGCTGAAGCGCAGCAGCGGGCCGGCCCGCCGGGCTTCGTCCGCACTGGCCGGCGCGGCTGCCCGGATGGACTGCTGCGTGGCGGCGATCACGTCATAGACCTGCGCGCTGAGCATGCGGCGTATGGTTTCGTAGAGCAGGCGGCGCGCGCGTTGCGGCTCGGCCAGCGCAGCGTGCTCGGCCAGCGCCTCCAGGCGGTAGCGCTCAAACAGCTCGACCGATTGCAGTTGCGCCATCGAGATCAGACCGGAGCGCACACCGTCGTCGATGTCATGCGCGTTATAGGCAATGGCGTCGGCCAGGTTGCACAACTGCGCCTCCAGGCTGGGCTGGCTGCGGTCGATGAAGCGGTGCGCGACGCCGCCAGGCTCTTGCGCTTCGAGTTGCTGGGCATTGCGCGCCGAACAGTGCTTGAGGATGCCTTCGCGGGTTTCAAAGCTCAGGTTCAGGCCGTCAAAGGCCGGGTAGCGCTCTTCGAGCTGGTCCACCACGCGCAGGCTTTGCAGGTTGTGCTCAAAGCCGCCGTGCGGCGCCATGCATTCGTTGAGGGCGTCCTGGCCGGCGTGGCCAAAGGGGGTGTGGCCCAGGTCATGGGCCAGCGCCACGGCCTCGACCAGGTCTTCGTTCAGGCCCAGCGGCCGGGCGATCGAGCGGCCGAGCTGCGCGACTTCCAGCGAGTGCGTCAGCCGCGTGCGGAACAGGTCGCCCTCGTGGTTCAAAAAAACCTGGGTCTTATAGACCAGCCGCCTGAAAGCTGTGGAATGAACAATGCGGTCGCGGTCGCGCTGAAAGTCGGTGCGCGTGGGCGCCTGCGGCTCGGCGAAGCGGCGACCGCGGCTGCGGGCCGGGTCCGAGGCGTAGACAGCCAGCGTCATGCGGGAGCCCTCAGGCCGGCACGCAGCAGGCGTCGATCACGCCCCGCACCAGCGCGTCTGGCGCACCCTGCACGCGGGCGCTGCCGGGGCGGTCGATCACGACGAATTTGACCTCGCCAGCTTCGGCTTTCTTGTCCACGCGCATCAAGTCAAGGTAGCGGCCGGCGTTGTCTTGGGCGCTGAGCACCGGCCCGATGGTGGGCAGGCCGGCAAGCGCGATCAGCCGGCGCAAACGCAGCACGAAGGCCGCGTCGATCAGGCCCAGACGCTGCGACAACTCGGCAGCCATCACCATGCCGCAACCCACGCCTTCGCCGTGCAGCCAAGCGCCATAACCCATGCCCGACTCGATGGCGTGGCCGAAGGTGTGACCGAAATTGAGGATGGCGCGCAGCCCGGCCTCGCGCTCGTCCTGCCCGACCACGGCCGCCTTGATCTCGCAGCTGCGCTTAACGGCATGCGCCAGCGCCCCCGTGTCGCCGCTGCGCAGGGCGTCGATGTTCGCTTCGATCCAGTCCAAAAAATCCATGTCGGCAATCGGGCCGTACTTGATGATCTCGGCCAGACCAGCGCTGAGTTCGCGCGCCGGCAGGGTCTTGAGCAGGTCGAGGTCGCAGATGACGCGCTGCGGCTGGTAAAAAGCGCCGATCATGTTCTTGCCCAGCGGGTGGTTGATGGCAGTCTTGCCGCCCACCGACGAGTCCACCTGCGCCAGCAGCGTTGTTGGAATCTGCACAAAGGGCACGCCGCGCATGTAGCTGGCCGCAGCAAAGCCGGCCATGTCGCCCACCACACCACCTCCCAGGGCAAACAGCAAGGTCTTGCGGTCGCAGTTGTTTTCGAGCAAGGCGTCAAAAATCAATTGCAGCGTGGGCCAGTCTTTGTGCGCCTCGCCGTCGGGCAGGCTGACCAGCAGTACCTTGGCGAAGCGGCTGCTGAGAGCCGCCTGCAACTGCGCCGCATACAAGGGCGCGACGGCGGTGTTGGAAACGATCAGCGCGGTGCTGGCGCGCGGCAAGCCGTCGTAGCTGTCAGCGCGGCCGAGCAGCGCGCTGCCAATCAGGATGTCATAGGAGCGATCGGCCAGCTCAATGCGCACCTGCTGCGCGGGCGGCAAAACGAAAACAGGATGTGAGGCGTTGGGCATGGGCCAGAGTGTATCGGCCGGGGCCTCAAGCGGGTGGCGGCACAGCGGGCTCGAGCTTGAGTTCTTGCATGATGCTACTGACAAGACTTGCCACAGACGGGCGGCCGGTTTCAATCACCAGGTGGGCTGTCTCGCGGTACAGCGGGTCGCGCACCTCATACAGCTCTTTGAGGCGCAGCAGCGGGTCGGCCACTTGCAGCAAAGGGCGGTTCTGGTCATGCCGCAAACGCCGGAAAACTTCTTCCGGCGCCGAGTGCAGGTAAACCGTGGTGGTCCGGTCGTGCAGATGGCGGCGGTTGGCCGGGCGCAGCACCGCGCCACCGCCGGTGGACAGCACGCAGTTGCCACTCAGGCTCAACTCGTCGATCACCGACTGCTCCAGGTCCCGGAAAGCCTGTTCGCCCTCGCGCTCGAAAAACTCGCGAATGGAGTAACCAATACGGTGCTCGATGACATGGTCCGAGTCAATGAAGCGGCAACCCATGCGCCTGGCCAGTTGGCGGCCGACCGTGGATTTGCCGGAGCCGGGCAGGCCCACACAGGCGATTCGTAGCGGTTTCGAGTTCACGGCTTGAAAAATGTCGTCAGGCTGACAGGCTAATGAGCGCAAGCGGGCAACAGGCATGCAGCGCCCGGGCCCGAAAGTTCCAGAGCATAACCCTGACCGGGCACAGCGCTGGCGCCGGTGTACTCCGGAGCTGACCGGGCTAGGGCGCCTCGCCGGCCGCAGGCAGCAATTTGGGGGTGATGAAAACCATCATCTCCGACTTGCTGGTGCTGCGGGTGCGGTTTCTGAACAGCCAGCCCAGCCCCGGCAGGTCGCCAAGGACGGGGACTTTGGCGTCGTCGTTGCGTTCGGTTTCCTCAAAGATGCCGCCTATCGAGACCGTGCCGCCGTTTTCCACCAGCACCTGGGTTTGCACATGCTTGGTGTCAATCGCAAAACCCTTGCTGGTGAGCCGGCCCACGCTGTCCTTGTTGACGTCCAGGTTCAGGATGATGTTGCCCTCGGGCGTGATCTGCGGCGTGACTTCCAGCTTGAGGTTGGCCTTGCGAAAAGCCAGCGAGGTGGCGCCACTGGCCGTTTTTTCCTCGTAGGGCAGCTCAGTGCCCTGTTCGATCAGCGCCTTGACCTGGTCGGTCGTGACGATGCGCGGGTTAGAGATGATCTTGCCCTTGCCGTCCGCTTCCATGGCCGAGATTTCCAGGTTGAGCACGCGCGTCAGGGAAGAATTGAACAGCGACACAGCAAAACTGGAGGCACTCAAACCGTTTTGCAAGGACGCCGGCAAGTTGACAAAGTCACCCGCCGTGGCACCGTAGTTGCTGCCTAAATCCGGCGCAGTGCCGGCTGGAATGTTGGGCGCGATGTAGCTGGCGCCGAACTGGCTGTTGCGGTTGTCGTTCACGCTGATCGGCCGGCCGCCCAGTCGCACACCGATGGATCGGCCGAAGTTGTCCGAGGCCTCTACGATGCGCGCCTCGATCAGCACCTGCCGCACGGGAATGTCGAGTTTGCGGATCAGGTCTTGCACCTGCAGCAGCTTGGCCGGCACATCGCTGACAAACACTTGGTTGGTGCGCACATCCGACAGCACGCTGCCGCGCGCCGACAAAATGCGCGTGGCCGCCGCAGCGCCGGCGGCCGGGCTGCTGCCCGTGAGGCTGCGCGCCACATCGGCTGCGCGGGCGTAGTTCAACTTGAACTCCTGCGTGCGCACGGGCTCGAGCCCCTGCAGCGCCTGTTGCGCCTCGAGCTCGGTTTTCTGGCGGGCCGCCAGCTCGGCCTTGGGTGCAATCTGCAGGACATTGCCCAGTTGCCGCATGCCCAAACCGCGGGACTCGAGGATGATGTCCAGTGCCTGCGTCCAGGGCACATCTTTCAGGTGCAGCGTGACCGCGCCGGTGACGCTGTCGGACACCACGAGGTTGTAGCCCGTGAAGTCGGCCATCACCTGCAGCAGTGAGCGGATATCGATGTTCTGAAAATTCAGCGTCATCAGCCCGCGGCCACCGCCGGCCGATTTACCCGCCAACTCGTCTGCCCTGGCTGCGGGAGCCACCGCCGGGCTTTGGGCTGCTGCCGCCAGGCACGCTGCAAGGGCCCACAAGGCCATGGCTGCACGCAAGGCCGCGACAGACCCGCCAGACGCTGAAAACGAAAGTGACACTGCGTTCATGGGGGCTCCTGCACCAGGTTCAGTCGAACTGTTTTTTCCGGCTTGTCGCCGGGCTCAACCGTGGCGGGCTCGCGCAAGGCCAGACCGGTCGGGCCGATGTCGCTCACCTGCCCCTGGTCCGGGCCGAGGCGGTCACCTACGCGCACCAGATAAACACGGCCGTTGACCTGCAGCAGCGCCACCGGCGGCCCCGTACCCAGCACGCTGCCCACCATGCGCATGGCGTCCAGGGGCGCAGATTCCAGTGGTGGCTTGAAGCGGCCCGGCGTGGTCCGCGCAGGCGCCGGCAGGGCAACCGGCGTCGCTGGCAACAAGCGCAGCGGACTGAAGGGCGCCACCCCTGGCACGAGCGCCAGGGCGGCCGAGCGCTCAGATGAAACTTTCTTTGAAGCCACCGGCGCTAGCGTGGGTGGCGGCGCCTGCTCGCTGGTAGCGCTTTGCTGCACGGCGGGCAATATGCGCAAGCTCCGCAACTCCATGTCCATGCGCAGCATGTCGCCCTGCACGGGAAGCAGCGTGAAACTGTGCACCGCCACCGGCCAGGGCAAACTCGCCAGGTCCTGCGCGAAGCCACTCAGGTCCTCAAAGCGGCCTGTGAGCTGCAAGGCCATGCGCTGGTCGGCATACAAAGTGCCGGGTACCGGCGCCAGCGGCCTGAGCAAGCCGACCTGCAACTGGCGCGCCAAGGCCGCGCGGTTCAGGGCTGACAGCAGGGCGTGCATGTCGGCGGGGCCGGGCAACTGCTTTTCGAGTTCTGTCAGGCGCTGTTGCGCCTGAACCTGTTGCGCAGGTAGCGCAGCCAGCAGCGCAAGGCGGTCCTGCCGGGCGCGCAAGTCAGCGCGCAGTCGCTGCTCGGTCTGCTGCGCGCCGGCCAGTTGCTCGGCCTGGGGCAACAGCCAGACAAACCACAGCATGAGCAAGAGCACAGCAAACAAGGCCACGCCAGCCAGATGACGCAACCAGGCCGGCCAGTCCTGCGGCGCGCTCAAGGCCAACGCAGGCCCCGGCAGTGACAAGGTCTGCCTGACCTGCCTAGCCGTCCAAAGGCCACGCCAGCGCTGCACCCATGCGGGCATTCTGACGGGCATCTTGGCGAACTTCAGGGCAAGACTCATGGGGCGCCGCCAGTCTGCGGGCCGCCCGAACCGACGCTGGCGAGGGCCGCCCGGGGCTGCGCCTGGAGCGAAAAGACAACACCGGCCGGCAGTGGCACAGCCGGACTGGCCAGCGGCACGGACACGTCGACCAGCTCAGGGCGCTGCAGCCCCTGCGTCTGACGGGCCAATTGCCGCACCCAATCGAAGACCTGCTCGCTGGCGCGGGCCGCACCCTGGACATGCACGCCCAAGCTGTCTTGCTTCAAGGCGGTCAGGTGCAGGCCCGCGGGCAAATTCATGAGTTGCGGCAACCAGTCGGCAGGCTGCCGGCGCTCGTCCTGCAGTTGTTGCAGCGCGGCTTCGCGCAGGGCCAGGGCGTTGATCTCGGCCTGTAGCCCGGCCGTGCGCTTGATGTGCGCGTCGAGCTGCTGGATCTCTTGCCGCAGCTGTTGGCCGGCCCCGGTGGGGTCGGTCAGCGCTTGCGCTAAAACGGCGCTCCAACCGGCCGCCGCGGCCAGCGCCAGCACGCCGGCCAGCAGCAGGTAGCGGGCAAAAGCCTGGCGCCGCCCGGCCAGTGATGCTTCGCGGTGGGGCAGCAGATTGATCAGCATGGCGGGGCAAACCTGCGCAGTGCCAGCCCGCAGGCGGTCATCAAGCAGGCGCGCGTCTGCGCAGACAGCCCGGTACGTGTTGCCG
>JBIKHR010000037.1:0-13520 GCA_044362035.1 Polaromonas sp.
GATGACCAGGTCAAGACGCGCGGCAATGTGCGTGTCGGCAGCGCCGGCAACCAGTACTGGGGCCCCGAGCTCGAACTCAAAGTCGATACCTTCGAGGGCACCATCGTGACACCGAGCTACCGCTTTGTGGCCGGCGGTAATGGCAAGGCTCAGCGCATAGACTTTGTTGACGACAAGCGGGTGATTGCCCGGCAGGCGACTTACACCACCTGCGAGCGCGACAACGAGGCCAGTTGGCTGCCTGCCTGGCAACTGCGCGGTGAGCGCTTTTATTTCGACTTTGAAACGGAAGTCGGCCAGGTCAGCAGCCCCACCGTGCGCTTTCAGAATGTGCCCATCCTGCACTGGCCGGGCACACTGAGCTTTCCGCTCAGTGACAAGCGCAAGTCCGGCGTGCTGCCGCTGACCTACACGCTGGACACCACCAGCGGCGTGTCACTGACCGTCCCTTATTACTTTGACATCGCGCCCAACCGCGACGCCACGCTCACGCCCACCTACATGAGCAAGCGCGGCGTCAACCTGGCCAGCGAGTTCCGCTACCTGGAGCCGGGCTACCGCGGCACCTTGCGCGCTGACTACCTGCCGGGCGACCTGCTGCGCGACAGCAACCGCTGGTCTTACGCCTTGCAGCACACGGCCACAATCCGCACCGGCGTGCCGGCCGTCGGCAATGTCGGGCTGGGACTGAACCTCAACCGGGTCAGCGACGACAACTACTGGCGCGACTTTCCGGGGGCCAGCAGCACCAGCCTGACGCAGCGCCTGCTGCCCAACGAAGTGAACCTGAGCTGGGCCCGTGACAGCTGGAGCACCGGCCTGCGCGTGCAGAAGTGGCAGACGCTGGCCGATGTCAGCGCACCCATCGTGCCGCCCTATGACCGCGTGCCACAGCTGACCGTGCGTTACGGCCGCAACAATGTGCCGCTGGGTGGCCTGCCCGGCGTCAACTGGTCGGTGGACGGTGACGTCACCCAGTTCTCGGCGCTGGGCAACACCCGCCAGCCCAACGGCCAGCGCGCTTTCACGCGTGGTCAGGTCAGCCGTCCGTGGGTCTGGCCCGCCGGTTTCATCACGCCCAAACTGCTGCTCAACGCCACCAGCTACCAGCTTGATTCCCCGTTGACCAGCGCTGGCAGCGCAAACGCCTTGTCGGCCTCGCGCGTGGTGCCCACCATCAGCCTGGACACCGGGCTGATGTTCGAGCGCGATGAGGCCTTTTTCGGCCGCACTTTCATTCAGACGCTGGAGCCGCGCGCGTTTTATGTGCGCACGCCTTACCGCAACCAGAATTACCTGCCCAACTACGACTCGGGTGATGGCGGCTTCAACATTGCTACTGTGTTCACGGAAAACGCTTTTGTCGGCAACGACCGCATCTCTGACGCCAACCTGCTGACCCTGGGCGTGACCTCGCGCCTGCTCGACAACGCCACGGGCGCCGAGGTGGCGCGCGCCGGTTTGGTCCAGCGCCTGCGCTTTGAAGACCAGAACGTCTTTTTGCCTGGCGGCGCGCCTGTCACCGACCGCTGGAGTGACGTGTTGGTGGGTGGCTCGGTCAACTGGACGCGGCAATGGTCGATGGACGCCAGCGCTCAATACAACCCGAAGCTGGGCGTGTCGGAGCGCAGCACGCTGGGCGCGCGCTACAGTCCGACCCACTACCGCATCATCACCGCCGCTTACCGCCGCCAGCGCGCCGCCAGTGAACAAATTGACGTAGGCTGGCAATGGCCGGTCAACGACCTGTGGGGCGACAAGGGCCAGGACCTGGGCCCCGGCCGCGGCCAGGGCGGCGGTCGCTGGTACAGCGTCGGGCGCATGAACTTCAACGTGTTAGATCACCAGTTGGTCGATTCGTTGATCGGATTTGAATACGACGGCTGCTGCTGGATCGCCCGCGCCGTGCTGCAGCGAACCCAGACCGGCCTGACCACGGCCAACACCAAAATCATGTTCCAGCTCGAGCTCGTCGGCCTCTCACGCATCGGCAACAACCCCTTGACGGCCCTGCGAACCAACATTCCCCAGTACCAGAACCTGCGCAGTACCCTGACGCCCACCAGCCGTTTCACCAACTATGACTAAAACCCATTTTTTCTCCGGCCCCCGGGCATTGCGTGCGAGCACGTTGGCAGCCGCGGTGTGCTTGGCCTTGTGTGTCGTGCCGGCTGCTGCGCAGACCTTGCGCGCACCAGGCGCTGCCCGCGCGCCGCAACTGCCGACCGCCCAGGCGGCGGTCAGCACCACCAGCGCGGCCGACTTCATCGTTGCCGTGGTCAACTCTGAGCCTGTCACCCGCAACGAACTGCAGACGCGGCTGGTGCGCGTCGAGCAGCAGCTCTCCCGCCAGGGCAATGTGCCGCCGCGCAGCCAGCTGGTGCCGGAAGTGCTGGAGCGCCTGATCGTCGAGCGGGCGCAATTGCAACTGGCGCGGCAGCTGGGCGTGCTGCCGGATGACGCCGCAGTCAACCAGGCGGTGGCCACGGTGGCGCTGCAAAATCAGATGAGCATGGACGAGCTCAAGCGTCGACTCAGCGCTGACGGCGTAGATTTTGATCGCTTCAAATCAGACCTGCGCGACGAATTGACGCTAACCCGATTGCGCGAGCGCGAGGTGGACGCTCGCGTGAAGGTCACCGAGCAGGACATTGACCGGTTCTTGCGTGAACGCCAGGCCCAGGCGGCGGCCGGACCCGAGCAAATCCGCCTGGCGCAGATCCTGGTGGCCGTACCCGAAAACGCCAGCCCCGCCCAGGTCAGCACGCTGCAGGCCAAGGCCCAGCGGGCCGTCGAGCGCATTCGCGGCGGCGAAGCATTTGCCACTGTGGCGGCCGAACTCTCGGACGCGCCCGACCGCGCCGCCGGTGGCGATCTCGGGCTGCGGCCCGCCGCACGTCTGCCCAGCTTGTTTGTCGATGCCGTGCGCGAACTCCCCAAGGGTGCGCTGGCCGGGCCTTTGCGCAGCGGCGCGGGCTTTCATGTCTTGCAAGTGGTCGAGAAATCAAGTGATGCGGCACCCTTGACCATTACTCAGACGCAAGCCCGCCACATCCTGCTCAAGGTCAGCCCGCAGCTCAACGAGGCAGAGGCCAAGGCCAGACTGGCCGTATTCAAGCAGCGCATCGCAGCCGGCCAGGCTGACTTTGCTGCGCTCGCCCGCGAGCACAGTCAGGATGGTTCTGCCAAGGACGGCGGCGACTTGGGCTGGGCCTCGCCCGGCATGTTTGTGCCCGAGTTCGAGCAAGTCATGAACCAGCTGGCGCCCGGGCAGATCGCCGACCCGCTGGTGTCACGCTTTGGCGTGCATCTGATCCAGGTGCTGGCGCGCCGTGACGCGCCGCTGTCCGAGCGCGAGCAGCGCGAACTGGCCCGCAACCTGGTGCGCGAGAAAAAAATCGACGAGGCGTACACCACATGGCTGCAGGATGTGCGCGGCCGTGCCTACGTGGAATACCGCAATGAGCAGTGAGCGTGTGTCGCAACGCATCGGTTTGCGCGCATGAAACACATTGCGCGCAAGCGCTTTGGCCAGCACTTCCTGACCGACCGCGGCATCATTGAAGACATCATCCAGGCGATTGACCCGAAGGCGGGTGAGCGCATGATTGAGATCGGTCCTGGTCTGGCCGCCATGACGCAACCGCTGGTCGAGCGACTCGGCCAGCTCACGGTGATCGAGCTGGACCGTGATCTGGCGCGTCAGTTGCGTTTGCACCCGCAACTGACCGTGGTTGAATCGGACGTGCTCAAGGTTGATTTTCCGGCGCTGGCCCAAAGCATGAGCCAGGGTACGGACAGCCAGGGTACCCACAAGATCAGGGTGGTCGGCAACCTGCCTTACAACATCTCGACGCCCATCCTGTTCCATTTGCTCGAGGCTGTGGACGTGATTGAAGACCAACACTTTATGCTGCAAAAAGAAGTGATTGACCGCATGGTGGCCAAGCCCAGCACCTCTGATTACGGCCGGCTCAGCGTGATGCTGCAGTGGCGCTACGCCATGCAGAACGTGCTGTTTGTGCCGCCGCATTGCTTTGACCCGCCGCCCCGCGTGAACAGCGCCATCGTGCGCATGGTGCCGCATGCTGCGCCGGCCGTGCTCGACGTCCAGCTGCTCAGCGAGGTGGTGCAGGTTGCTTTCAGCCAGCGCCGCAAACTGATGCGCCACACGCTCGGGCAGTGGCTGCAGGCGCGTGCGTTCAAGGGTGACTTCAACGTTCAGCGCCGTGCTGAAGAGGTGCCGGTGCACGAGTACGTGGCGCTGGTGCAGGCACTGAGCGCCGCTGCGCCCTGAGCACGGCCCACGGCGTATTGCCTGCGCAGCGCCCGTAAAAAAGCCCGCTCGAAAGCGGGCTTTTTTGTGCAAGCGTGGCGCGGTTAAGCCGCTGCCAACCAGTAACCCGCGTTGAACGGACTGCTCATGCGAAGTGCCAGTGGTGACACGTCAACCAGTTTGTCGGTTGGCATGACTTCACCGCCGTCTTCCAATGCTTGCTGGGCCTCATTCGCCCGATCCCCTTGGCCGATGTCTGGGGAGCGGGCTACAGAAAAGAATAGAAACATCGGAACGGTATCTTTCGATCCGCCCAATAGTCAGCCGCATCCCTGAAGATGTCCAGCAGCTGCTCGCGCGCTTCCTTGTCAAACTTTGCGTTGGCCGGAATTTGTTCCAGCACCACGATGAAGCCAGGTTGCTGACCGGACTTGTGAACCAGGTCCGTCATGCAGTCGTAAAGCGCATCGAAGTTTTTGCCGAAATGCGCCGGAAATGTGTACTGGGCCGCGATCATGTCCAGCACATCCTGTTTGCTCTGAGCGCTGCTCAGGTTGGCATAAAGGAAATGCTGGCCTAGTTCGGTCGCCGCGTCTTGCAATTCCGGTACGCGAAATGCGCGTATGGATTGAACAATATTCGGCCTCACAGTACGAAGTGGTGTGTCCATCTTCGTGTCTCTTTCTAAAAACAAGCTAACCAAAAAAATCAAACAAAGTTGTCAATACTGACTCGTGCCGTCGTTCTCATCGAACGATCTGGCGAAAACTGCCGTAGTGGTCGTCGGTGTAAAAGCAGGCGTCTGGTGCGCGCGGCTGCTGGCCACCACACACAATACGCCGCGCACCGCGGCTACGTTCTCCGGGCGTCTTCACGGTGTATTCGCGGTAGTAGCCGCGCTGGCGGGCCGGAAGTATCTTTTCCCGGTTGCCGAACACCGTGCCGTCCTTGTCATACTTAAAAGGCCCGCCCTGCTCAATCAGGGTCATCATGGTCTGGGCTTGCGCCGGCAACTCGGCCCTGGCCACTGTCTGCAAAGCTGCGGGGGGCGGGGTTTTGGCTTGCGCCACAGCACCCACCCAAGCGCCCGACAGTGCCAGCAGGGCCACCGCAGCGGTTCGGCCCCAAGCACCCCAACGATTGCACCACATGAAACTCGCCCTTCCTTATTCCAGGCCCTCCCGCGCGCAGGACGGGGTTAACCCTGAAACTTCAAGCCGGTAGTGTGACTCATGTGCATGAAAAATGCAAGAGTCTGCCCAATATTTGGGCATTGGAAGGCTGGCGCCAGCGCTAAAAAGTTAGCGCTGGCTTTCGATGTGAGCCTTTAGCGACGAGCGTTGGCATCAGCGACAGTCAAGGCTGTCATGTTGACGATACGTCGAACCGTGGCGCTGGCGGTCAGAATATGCACGGGCTTGTCGGCCCCTAGCAAAACGGGGCCAATGGCAATGTTGCCGCCGGCGGCGGTTTTTAGCAGGTTATAGGCGATGTTGGCGGCATCAATGTTCGGGAACACCAGCAAATTGGCCTCACCGCCCAGCGTGCTGTTCGGCATGACGCTGGCCCGCGCCTCGGCGTCCAGCGCGACATCGCCGTGCATCTCGCCGTCAACTTCCAGCCAGGGTGACTTTTCGTGTAGCAAAGCCAAGGTCTGGCGCATCTTGAGCGCGCTTGGCAAATTGGACGAGCCGAAGTTGGAGTGCGAAAGCAGCGCCACCTTGGGCGTGAGGCCAAAGCGCATCATTTCTTCGGCCGCCATGGTGGTGATTTCAGCCAACTCTTCGGCCGTCGGGTCGTAATTGACGTGCGTGTCGAGCAGGAAGACCTGGCGACCGGGTAGCATCAGGCCGTTCATGCAGGCGTAAGTGTTGACGCCAGCCCGTTTGCCGATCACCTGGTTGAGGTACTCCAGGTGAATGGCTGTTGTGCCCCAGGTGCCGCAGATCAGTCCATCGACATCGCCCTTGTGCAGCAGCATGCTGCCGATGAGGGTCAGGCGGCGGCGCATTTCGATCTTGGCCATCTGTGAGGTCACGCCGCGCCGCTCCATCATGCGGTGGTAGGTTTGCCAGAAGTCGCGGTAGCGCAGGTCCTGCTCAACGTTGACCACATCGTAATCGAGCTCTTCTTTGAGGCGCAGGCCAAACTGCTCAATGCGCTGCGCGATCACTGCCGGCCGGCCGATCAGCGTCGGCCGGGCCAGGCCTTCATCGATGACGATCTGGCAGGCGCGCAGCACGCGTTCTTCTTCGCCTTCAGCGTAGGCCACGCGTTTGCGGCTGGCCGTTTTGGCAGCGGCAAAGATGGGCTTCATCATGGTGCCAGAGGCATAAACAAAGCTTTGCAGCTTCTGGCGGTAAGCGTCCATGTCGCGGATCGGGCGCATGGCCACACCGCTGTCGGCGGCGGCCTGGGCCACGGCCGGCGCGATCTTGATCATCAGACGCGGGTCAAAAGGCTTGGGAATCAGGTATTCGGGGCCGAAAGCGAGCTTTTCTCCCACGTAAGCGGCGGCCACCACCTCACTTTGCTCGGCTTGCGCCAGCTCGGCAATGGCGTACACCGCGGCAATTTCCATCTCTACCGTGATGGTCGAAGCGCCGGCATCCAGCGCGCCGCGGAAAATGTAGGGAAAGCACAGGACGTTGTTGACCTGGTTCGGGTAATCGGTGCGGCCTGTCGCCATGATGGCGTCATCACGCACCAACTTGACGTCTTCGGGCAAGATCTCCGGGTTCGGGTTGGCCAGCGCAAAAATGATCGGCTTCGCCTCCATTTTCTTGACCATGTCTTGCTTGAGCACGCCGCCGGCGGACAGACCCAGAAAAATATCGGCGCCTTCAATGATCTCGCCCAGCGTGCGGGCCGGGGTTTTTTGCGAGAACTGAATCTTGTCCTCGTCCATCAGCTCGGTGCGGCCTTCATACACCACGCCAGCCAGGTCAGTGACAAAGATGTTATGGCGCGGCAGGCCCAGCTTGACGATCAGGTTCAGGCAGGCCAGTGCAGCTGCGCCAGCGCCGGATGTCACCAACTTGACGTTTTTGATGTCTTTTCCGGCTACTTTAAGTGCATTTAGCACCGCAGCAGCCACGGTGATGGCGGTGCCGTGTTGGTCATCATGAAATACCGGGATCTTCATGCGCTTGCGCAACTCACGCTCTACATAAAAGCAGTCAGGGGCCTTGATGTCTTCGAGGTTGATGGCGCCGAAAGTCGGCTCCAGAGCGGCAATGACTTCGACCAGTTTGACCGGGTCCGGCTCGTCAATTTCGATGTCAAACACGTCAACGCCGGCGAACTTCTTGAAAAGGACGGCTTTTCCTTCCATCACCGGCTTGGAGGCCAGGGGTCCGATGTTGCCCAGACCGAGCACGGCAGTGCCGTTGGTGATGACGGCCACCAGGTTGCCGCGGCTGGTGTATTTGAAGGCGGCGTTCGGGTCTTTGACGATTTCTTCGCACGGTGCGGCCACGCCAGGCGTGTAGGCCAGTGCCAGGTCGCGCTGGTTGACCAGCTGCTTGGTGGCGGCAATGGCGACTTTGCCGGGGGTGGGGAACTCGTGGTATTCGAGGGCGGCGCGGCGCAGTTCGTCGCGCTTTTCCTGTTGCTTGTCAACCGGCGTATTGGACATGTAAATCGTCTCCAGCGGGGGCGGCCCTTGCGGGCGTCAATTACTTGTAAGGAAAGATGATTGTAGGCCTCGGGGTGGGCTGATTTGCGGTGCAATCCCCGCAGCAAGGTTCAGTCGCTTTTGACTTTTTCAAACGCAAAGTAAGCCAAAGACCCGTCAGCCTTTGACTTTAAGAGGGTCAAGGTCAGGCCGTCAGCAGTTTGGCCTGCGCCATCCGCTGCGCGGTTTGCGCCCCCGCCAGCACAAAGCCGCGCGGCTGGCCGGCATCGTCCAGCCAATGCCAGATGCCAACACTTGCGGCAGCCCAGCTGCCGGCCAGTCCGGCCTGAGCGGTCGCCACCACCAGCGGGAGGGCCGGCGTTTTGACCGACACGGGCATCAGCCCAAAGGCCAGGGCCGTTGGCGTGCCAGCCAGCGTGGCGGCCAGCGCCCGGGCAGCGCTCATGATGGGCATAACGTAAGGAAGCGTTGAGCCGTGCGCCGACAGCAGTGAGGGCGCGCTGGCGTACTGGGCGCTGTCGCCCAGCGAATATATATGTGCCGCACTGGTTTGCAAATAGGTGTTGACGACGATGGCGCGGTCCACTTGCAACCCGGCGGCCTGCGCCAGTACCGTGTCAGCGCGCAGACCCACGGCGCTGAGCACCGCGTCGGCGGGTACAAGCTCGCCGGTGGCCAGCGTCACCTGCAGCCGGTCAGCGGCATGGTCCACCGCGCGCACAGTGCAGCCAAAGTCAAAGTGCACGCCCAGCGCCTCCAGCGCTGCTTGCAGAGCCGCGCTGGCTTCGGGCGGCAGCAGGGCGGCCAGCGCGCGCGGCCCGGGGTCGACCACGCGCACGCGCACGCCGGCTTGCGCCAGGTCGTTGGCGAATTCGCAGCCGATCAGCCCAGCGCCCATGATCAGCACTTGCCGCTGCTGCGCGTCAGGTGCCTGGGCGATGGCTTGCAGGCGGGCGTGAAAGGCCGCAAAGTCGTCCAGCGAATTGATGCTGACCACCTCACCGGCCGCATCGCCTTGCACCGGCACCCGGATCGGCTGCGCGCCGGTGGCCAGCACCAGGTCGCGGTAGGCCAGCGTTTGCAGGCCGCCGGCGCTGCGCACATTCAGTGTTTGTGCGGCGGCATCGATGGCTTCAACGCGGGTGTGCGCCAGCAGCGAGACGTTCAGCGTTTCGGCCATTTTGGCGGCCGGTGTGCTGACCAGCTGCGCCGGCAAACGGCCTTGCGCAAAGGCGTTGGACAGCGACGGCTTGGCATAAAAGTCGCCGCTGTCGGCGGTCACCAGCAGCACCGGCGTCGTGGTGTCGAGCTTGCGGAATTCGCGCGCCGTGGTCCAGCCGGCCAGGCCGGCACCCACGATGATCAGGGGCTGGCTCATGCCGTGCTTTCAGAGTTCAACGACTTCAAAGTCCGCCTTGGCCACGCCGCATTCGGGGCAGGTCCAGCCGGCGGGCACGTCAGCCCACAAGGTGCCAGCGGCAATGCCATCTTCCGGCCAGCCGACGGCTTCGTCGTACACAAACCCACACACGATGCAAATATAAGTTTTCATGAAAATTCCTAATTAATGATGATTGTCGACGCTGGCCGTATCAAACGGCAGCGGCTTTGACTTTGTTGAGCTGCGCCTGGTAATGGCCCGCGTGGCGCTCTTCGACCTTGGCCAGTGCGGCAAAGCGTTTTTGCGCCTTGAGCAGCGTGGCGGTGAACAGGGCAGCATGCACCTTGGACTCTTCGATCTGCTCGTCCATCTCTGCCACGGCGGCGGCGTTGCCCTCGGCTTCGGCGGTGACGCGAAAGCCCGGGTACATCTCAGAGTATTCGTAGGTTTCGCCGTCAATCGCAATCTGCAAGGCCTTGGCCGGTGTCATGGTGGCCTTCGGGTAAAGCAGGTCGAGGTGGCCAAAGGCGTGCATCACCTCCTGGTCGGCGGTTTCTTCAAACGTGCGTGCCGTTTCCTCGTCACCGGCGGCGCGGGCCAGCTTGGCAAAGTAGCGGTACTTGATGTGCGCCATGGACTCACCGGCAAAGGCGGCCTCCAGGTTGGCGAGGGTTTTGATTTCAGGGCGGGAAGCGGTCATCGGGAACTCCTGTTGATAGCGTTGATTAATCGAAAGATGAGAAATCATAGGATCAATCAATTGATTGGGCCAATTGAATCTCGCTAATCGATTGATAGTGGCTATCAAGAGGCCGTGCCCGCCGCATATGGGCTCAGCCCCGCATCAGCGCTTCAATCTCGTCGGCGTCCACCGGCACGCCGCGCGTGAGCAGCTCGCAACCCTTGGCGGTGACCAGTGCATCGTCTTCGATGCGGATGCCAATGTTCCAGAACTCTTTGGCCACGCCCTTGGCCGGCCGCACATAAATGCCGGGCTCAATGGTCAGCACCATGCCAGCGCGCAGGATGCGCGGCGGCTTGCGCAGCACCAGCTGGCCCAGCGCGTCGGTTTGCAGCGTGGCTTTGCCGCGGGGTTCGGTGTAGTCGCCGCAGTCGTGCACGTCCATGCCCATCCAGTGGCCGGTGCGGTGCATGTAGAACTGGCGGTAGGCGCCGGATTCGAGCACGTCGTCAACCTTGCCGTGCTTGGCCTTGGGCAGCAGGCCGGTGTCCAGCATGCCCTGGATCAGCACGCGGGTGGCCGCGTCATGCGGGTCGGTGAAGCGCTTGCCGGGCCGGGTGACGGCAATCGCCGCCTTTTGCGCCGCCAGCACGATGTCATACAGACGGCGTTGCGCCGGCGTGAAGCGGCCGTTGGCCGGAAAGGTGCGGGTGATGTCGCTGGCATAGCCGTCCAGCTCGCAGCCGGCGTCAATCAGGCACAGCTCGCCATCCTTGAGCTCGGTGTTGCCGGCGCGGTAATGCAGCACGCAGGCATTGGCGCCTGCCGCCACGATGCTGCCGTAGGCCGGAAACTGCGAGCCGTTGCGACGGAACTCGTGCAGCAGCTCGGCCTCAAGGTGGTATTCGCGCAGACCGCCCTTGACACCATCACGCAGCATGGCTGCGGAGGTCTGCATGGCGCGCACATGGGCGCCGGCAGAGATCTTGCCGGCACGCCGCAAGATGGCGACTTCATGACTGTCCTTGAGCAGGCGCATCTCGTCGAGCACTTTGCACAGGTCGTGCTGGCTGTGCGGGCATTCGGCGCCAAAGCGCACGCGGGCGCGCACCTGGTTGAGCCAGCCGTCCACTTGCGTTTCAAGTCCCTTGTGCGTGGCAAATGGAAACCACACGGCCGGCTGGTTGGTGAGCAGCTGCGGCATGGTTTTTTCAAGCGCGTCCACGCTGAAAGCCTGGCTCAAACCCAGTGCGGCCGGCGCGGCCTTGGGGCCCAGGCGAATGCCGTCCCAGATTTCGCGCTCCATGTCCTTGGGCCGGCAAAACAGCGTGCTCTTGCCCGAAGCCTCAATGGCCAGCCAGGCCCCGGCTTCACTGAAGCCGGTGAGGTAATAAAAGTAGCTGTCGTGGCGGTACGGAAAATCGCTGTCGCGGTTGCGCGGCACTTCGGGCGCGGTGGGCAACAAGGCGATTCCGCCACCGGCAGCTTTGAGGGCACGCGCCACGGCGGCACGGCGTTTTTCGTAAATGCGGTTGTTGATCACGGCGTTTGTCCTGGGCTGTGTGAAAAATATTTAAAAGTATCAAGGCGCGGTAGGTGGCGCATTCAGCGCGGCCAGCCGCTCGGGCGTGCCCACATCGGTCCATGCGCCCGAATATAGCGCCGCGCTGACGCGCCCGCTTTGCATGGCGGTGCGCAACAGCGGCGCCAGCGGGGCTTTGTGCCCGGCCGGCGTGCCGGCAAAAAGCGCAGGCCGGTACAAGCCGACCGTGCTGTAAGTGAACTGCTGCGGCGCCTGGTTCAAAGCCATGCCGCCGGGCGACAGGCCAAAGTCACCGCGCGGGTTGTGGTCAGGGTTGGGTACCAGGTAAATATGCGCCAGCCCTTTGGATGCGGCAAAGCGTGCACCGTCCGCCTGAGCAAATTCAAAGTCGGGCATGAACACATCACCGGCCAGCACCCAGAACGGTGTCTCGTCTTTCAGTTCCATCAAAGGCAGCGCGGAGGCAATGCCGCCGGCGGTCTCCAGCGCGCCGCCGTACAGCGCGCCTTCGTGCGAATAGCGAATTGACAAGCCCCAGGCGCTGCCGTCACCCAGCCGCGCGGGAAACTGTGATTCCAGCCAGGCGGTGTTGATGACCACCTGGCGCACGCCGGCGCTGGCCAGCTTTTCCAGCTGCCAGACGATCAAGGGCTTGCCTTGCACTTCCAGCAGGGGCTTGGGGCAGGTGTCGGTCAGCGGGCGCATGCGCTCGCCACGGCCGGCGGCCAGTATCAGTGCATGGCTCACGGGGGGCGAAACAGGGGCAATGCTCATGGGGGCGGATTATCGCGCCCAGGGACGCGTGGCTGCCCCTGTAAAATGAGCGGTTCTGCCGGGCCTGGTCCCGGCGCAGATTTCACCCCTCCCTTTCCCTGCGAACCTCACTCTGGACTCACACGCAAATGGCTGACAACTTCTCCCCCCTCATGGCCAACGCCATCCGTGCCCTGGCCATGGACGCCGTCCAGCAAGCCAACTCCGGCCACCCCGGCGCCCCCATGGGCATGGCCGACATGGCGGTGGCCCTGTGGGCGCGGCATTTGCAGCACAACCCGGCCAACCCGCACTGGCTGGACCGTGACCGCTTCGTGCTGTCCAACGGCCATGGCTCCATGCTGATTTACGCGTTGCTGCACCTGACCGGCTACGCGCTGCCCATGAAAGAGCTGAAAAACTTTCGCCAGCTGCACAGCAAAACGCCTGGCCACCCCGAAGTCGGCTACACCCCCGGCGTTGAGACCACCACCGGCCCGCTCGGCCAAGGCGTGACCAATGCCGTTGGCATGGCGCTGGCTGAAAAACTGCTCGCGCAGGAGTTCAACCGCCCCGGCCACGAGGTCGTCAACCACCACACCTATGTCTTCATGGGCGACGGTTGCCTGATGGAAGGCATCAGCCACGAAGCCGCCGCCCTGGCCGGCGCCTGGAAGCTCGGCAAGCTGATCGCGCTGTACGACGACAACGGCATCTCGATCGACGGCCAGGTCGCGCCCTGGTTCATTGACAACACCGCCCAGCGCTTTGCCGCCTACGGCTGGAACGTCATCGGCCCGGTGGACGGCCACAACGCCGACGCGGTGGACGCCGCCATCGCCCAGGCCAAAGCCGCCAGCGACAGCAAACCGACCCTGATCATCTGCAAGACCCATATCGGCAAAGGCTCACCGAACCGCGCCAACACCGCCAAAGCCCACGGCGAGCCGCTGGGCGCCGAAGAAATCAAGCTCACGCGCGAAGCCCTGGGCTGGCCGCACGCACCTTTTGAGATGCCGCAAGCCGCTTATGACGCCTGGGACGCCAAGGCCGCCGGCCAAGCGCGTGAAGCCGCCTGGAACGCCAAGTTCAGCGCTTACCAGGCCGCCTTCCCGTTGGAGGCTGCCGAGCTGCTGCGCCGCATGAAGGGCGAGCTGCCCAAGTCCTTCTCGCAGCTCGCGGTGGACACCGTGGTGGGCGCGCACACCAAGGCCGAGACCGTGGCCTCGCGTAAAGCTTCTCAGCTCG
>JBIKHR010000267.1:0-4163 GCA_044362035.1 Polaromonas sp.
GCTGCGCCGCCCTTGTTTTCGACGATTACCGGTTGACCCAGTCGCTGGGACAGTTTGTCGCTGAGGGCGCGTGCGGCCACATCGCTGGCGTTGCCCGGGGGGAAGGGCACCACGATGCGTACGACTTTGTTGGGGAAGGCTTGGGCCCAGGCAGACACTCCAGGCAGGCTCAGAGCGCACACGGCCAGCAATAGGCCCGGGGTCAACCAGCGGCGGGAAGAGTTGGCATTTGGCATGGGGATCTTTCTGTTCAAGTGGTTAAAAGGTTATAACAATATGATAAACTAAGTTGATCATGTTGAAAAGTCTCCGAATCCTAGCCATCGAACAGTACGGCGCGGGGCCATTTGGCACCCAGTTCTTGGCTGACATGGGCGCTGAAGTCATCAAGGTGGAAAACCGCGCGCAAGGCGGCGATGTGGGGCGCACCGTCGGCCCCGCATGGCTAGACGACGGAGACGCGAGCGCGCGCAGCGTTTTTTTTCAAGGCCTGAACCGTGGCAAAAAAAGCATTACTCTGGACCTGAGCAGGCCAGAGGGCCAACAGGTGCTGCTGAAAATTCTGACTGGTTGTGATGCGGTTATGAGCAATCTGCGCGGCGATGTGCCCGGCAAACTGGGTCTGACATATGACGCGCTCAAAGACAATTTCCCCAAAATAGTGTGTGCCCATCTCACCGGCTATGGCCGGGAGGGTGAGCGCGCCCATTGGCCAGGCTATGACTTTTTAATGCAGGCCGAAGCAGGCTATTTCGACCTCACCGGAGAGCCTGGCAGTGCGCCGGCGCGTGCCGGCCTGTCTTTGGTTGACCTGATGACCGGTTCGGTGTTGAGCATGGCCTTGTTGGCTGCCGTGATGTCGGCGCGAGAAAACGGGCGCGGGCGCGATGTGGATGTGAGCTTGTTTGATCTGGCGCTCTACAACCTGAACTATGTCGGTCACTGGTATTTGAACAATCAAATTGAAACGACGCGTTTAGCGCGATCGGCCCATGCCTCGCTCACCCCCTGTCAGCTTTACCGGACAGGGGACGGGTGGATTTACCTCATGTGCAACAAGGAAAAGTTCTGGCGTGTGCTGTGCCAAAAAATTGACCGCAGCCCGTGGATAGACGATGCGCGCTTTCTGACCTTCAAAGAACGCCTAGCCCATCGCGAGTTGTTGACCACCCTGATCGATGAGGCCTTGTCCACACGCAGCACGGCCGACTGGATGGCTTTGTTCCAGGGTCATGTGCCGGCCGCACCCATCCTGGATGTGAAGCAGGCCCTAGACAACCCCTGGGTACGCGAAAACGACCGCTTGGAATTGCAAACCCTGCCCGGGGGGCGGGCGTTTCACTACATCACGCCGCCCATTCGCTACACCGACCGGGTCCCGCCGGGCTTGGCCCCAGCACTGGGCCAGCACACCGACGAGGTGCTGACCCAGGCTGGTTTGAGCGCACCGGAGATTGCGCAACTCCGGGCGCAAGGTGTCATCTGACGCGAGACCGTCGCCGTGATGACCAAATACCAACAACTGGCAGAGGACCTGAAAAACTCAATCGCCGATGGGCGCTGGAGGGTGGGCCAATTGCTGCCCACCGAGTCACAATTGTGTTTGCACTACGGGGTGAGCCGCATCACGGTGCGGGCCGCCATTTCCGCGCTGAGTTCGCTGGGCCTGGTCAGCAAACGACCGGGCGTCGGGACCCGAGTGGTGCGACCCGCCTCACACCAGCGTTTTGTGCACACCTCCGATTCGGTCGAGTCGGTACTGCAATTCACTGAAGCCACTCGATTCGAATTGCTAGAAAAATGCCTGGTGCCGGGTGTCGATCCCTCTTTGGTGCGGCCAGATTGCCCATCGGTTCAGCCGCGCTTCTGGTTTCGAGGGCTGCGCTGCGGAGTGCAATCGCCTTTGTGTGTGGCCGATTTTTATGTATCCCCACTGCATGCCAGCTTGGCTGAGGTTTTGCCTGGCCACCAAGGCTCGATCGTGATGTTGATGCAAAAATTGTTCAATGTTGAGTTGAAAGAAATTGAACAAAACATCGAAGCCTGTGCAATCAGTGCATCACAAGCCAAGATGCTGCAGGTGAGAGCTGGTACCCCTGCGCTCGTGACCCGACGTTGGCATCGCGACGCCCTGGGCCACAACCTGATCGCCTCCATCAGCACCTACCCCAGCGACCGCTACAGCTACAGCATTTTGTTGCGTAAAAACCTTCCCTCCGAACAGGACACCCCCGCATCATGAGCTTGCTTCACGCCTGTACTTTTTTATTCACACCCGGACACGCCCCGCAGCGCTTCGAAAAAGGGCTGCGCAGCCGTGCCGATGGCATGGTGCTAGACCTCGAAGACGCCGTTGCCATGCAAGACAAAGACCTGGCGCGACAGCAGGTGTTCGATTGGCTGGCCACCCCCATGCACACGCGCTCGGGCGACAACCGGGCGATGGTGGCGGTGCGTCTGAACCCGATGGGATCGGCTTTTTTTCCAGCCGATGAAGCGGCTTTGCTCGATGCTCTGCGCAGCGGACACGGGCCCGAGGGCGTGATAATTCCCAAAGTCGAGTCTGCCTCCGATTTGGCCGAGATGCTGGAAGGATGGAGCGCGCGCTGTGATCGCCTGCCCTGGGTGATGGCATTGATTGAAACGGCCCGCGGTCTGGAGCATGTGGCGGCTATTGCGCAGGCTCATTCCAGCGTGGTGGCCCTGGGCTTTGGCGCCGCGGATTTGGCCGCCGACCTGGGCTGTGAGATGAGTTGGGAGCCCATGCTCTATGCCCGCTCCCGCATGGTGCAGGCTGCAGCGTTGGCGCGCTTGGCTTTGTTTGATGTGCCATTTCTTGACATCCGCAACCCCGAGGGCCTAGCCGCTGAAACCAGGCGCGTTCAGGCCCTGGGCTTCACCGGAAAATTAGCCATTCACCCCGACCAAGTGCCAGTGATTGTGCAGGCGCTGTTGCCCACCGCACAGCAGGTGCATGACGCGCACGCCATTGTGGCGGCGGCCCAGGCCAACCCGCAAGGTGTGTGTGTACTTAATGGCCGCATGATCGATGAACCGGTAGTGCAAAGCGCGCGCCGGGTGATCGCTCGCAGTGCTCGAATTCAATAAGCTGGAGGCATCTCAGTGGGATTATTCGCATACGCCCGGACACCGCAAGGACATTTTTTGGAACGTTCCGGACTCGACTTTGAAGACTTTGCCGTCGGGCAGCATTTTGTGCATCGCCCCGGTGTGACGGTGAGCCAGCAAGACAATGTGATGGAAGCGCTGGACACACTCAATGCAGCCATGCTGCATTACGACGACCACTATGCGGCGCAGACCAGTTGGAAGCATCCGCTGATGGTAAGTACCATCACGCTGCAAAATCTTATCGGCATGTCCTCCAAAACCTTTGCCCGGCGCGCTCGCATCGAGCGCTTTGCCAGCATAGCCATGACTGCGCCGGTGTTTGGCGGGGACACCTTGTACTCGGAATCCCAGATTCTGGCGGTTGATGACCATGGTGCGACGGACAGCGGCCGGGTGACGGTGCTGTGCCAGGGTCTGAATCAGCGCGGCGAGGTCGTCGCAAAACTGACCTATGAGGCGCGCGTTTGGCGGCGCGGCCAGGGCCCCCTGTTTGCCCCCGCCTTTGTGAGCCAACCGCAAGCGGTAAACGAGGATCGCTTTCGGTCGCACTGGACGGACGCGCAAGGCCGTTGGGTGGAGCAGAGCGGCTTATTCTTTGAAGATTTTCAAAATAACGAGACCTTTCTCCATTGGCCCTGCCGCAGTTTCACCGCGCAAGAGGGAATGACACGTGCTTGGCGTGCCCTGGAGATGAGCCCGCAATTTCAAGACTTGGCTTGGCTGGATCAGCATGCCGATGGGCAGGCCAGCATTCCCCAGACTTGGCTCATCAGCGTGGCCACCGCGCTCACCACCCGGACCTTCGGCAGGGTGGTGGCCAACCTGGGTTGGCATGATGTGGAACTTCACCGCGATGTGAAGGCGGGCGACACCGTTCGCTCCCAATCAACGGTGCTGGAAAAGCGTTTATCTAAATCCCGTCCCAATGAGGGCATCTTGACCGTGCGCACCGAGGCCATGGATCAGTCCGAGCGTTTGGTTTTGTCCTATGTAAGGAATCTGCTGGTGTATCAAAAACAAGCACCCTCACC
>JBIKHR010000268.1:0-4150 GCA_044362035.1 Polaromonas sp.
CCGGCCGGCCGTGGCCGGTTTTCACAGCAAACGTTGGGAGCTGTTTAAATTGCCTGAGGGTTCGGCGGCGCTTTATGCGCTCAAGCCTGTCGAAGCTTCTTAAGCGCCGACAAAGCGCGCATGGCCGCGTGCCCGCAACTCGCAGGCAGGACAACTGCCGCAGCCGTAACCCCAGGCGTGCCGGTGCGTGCGGTCGCCCAAGTAACAGGTGTGGGTGTGCTCGATGATGAGCTCGACCAGTTTGTTGCCGCCCAGCGTATGGGCCATGCGCCAGGTATCGGCCTTGTCGATCCACATCAGTGGGGTGTCGATCAAGAAGCGTTTGTCCATGCCCAGCGACAAGGCCAGTTGCATGGCTTTCATGGTGTCGTCGCGGCAATCGGGGTAGCCTGAAAAGTCGGTCTCGCAAACGCCTGTGACCAGCACTTGCAAGTCGCGCCGGTAGGCCAGCGCGGCGGCCAATGTGAGAAACAGCAGGTTGCGCCCGGGCACAAAGGTGTTGGGCAGACCCGAGCTTTCCATTTTGAAGGCGGTGTCGCGCGTGAGCGATGTCTCGCTGACCTGGCCCAGCACGGCCAGGTCCAGCAGGTGGTCTTGCCCCAGCCTGCCAGCCCATGCGGGAAACTGCTGGCGCAACTGCGTCAGCACCACCAGCCGGGCTTGTAGCTCAACATGATGCCGCTGGCCGTAATCAAAGCCGATGGTTTCAACGCGCTCAAAGCGCGAGAGCGCCTGGGCCAGGCAGGTGGTGGAGTCTTGCCCGCCTGAAAACAGGACGAGCGCGGTGGTGTGGATGGACAAGGTGGGCAGTTCCGGTTGGCGGGCGGGTGATGGATGCGGTTGATTTTAAAAGCGCAGCACAATGAACACTTGAAAATTCAGCGCCATCAGGCGCACAAAGGGTGGGCGATGAAAAAATGGTTGTGGGGAACTGTGGGCGCGATGGTGGCGGCGCTGTCGCTGTGGCTGGGCCTGGTGGCGCTGGCGCAGGCCGAACAAATCGGCGCGGTGGACACGGTTTTCAAATGGCTAGGGCCTGACCACAAGATCGTGGTCGAGGCTTATGACGACCCGCGCGTCAAGGGCGTGACCTGCTATGTCTCGCGCGCCAAGACCGGCGGCATCTCGGGTGCGCTGGGCCTGGCCGAAGACCGTGCTGAAGCGTCCATCGCGTGCCGGCAGGTGGGGCCCATCAGCTTTGCGGCACCGCTGGCCCAGCAAGAAGAAGTCTTCAGCGAGCGCATGTCCATCCTGTTCAAAAAACTGCGCATCGTCCGCATGGTGGACAAGTCGCGCAACGCCCTGGTTTACCTGACGTACTCGGACCGTTTGATTGAAGGCTCGCCCATGAATGCGGTGACCGCCGTCGCGGTGGACCGCGGCGTGGTGATCCCGCTGAAGTGAAGGCTGCTTAAGTCGCCAGCAGGCTAAGCGCTGGCGTGGGTAAACCGTAACTTGGCGCCATCAGCGGTGTGTGAAAAGCCCACTGATTCGGCGCGCGCCAGCGCCGCCACATCGCCCCAACTCAAGGCCCGGTAGTCGGCCGTAGGCAGGTTGTCGGCGGGCCGCTGCACAGCCAGCCGCACGATGGACAACTCGGTGTCATGGCCCACTTTGTGCGCTTGCAAGATCAAATCAGCCGCGCCAGTCTGCTGGTCGCTCAGGGCCATCAGGGCTGCCGGCAAGACACTGCGCAGCGCTGCGCTGGGCAGCAGCGCGGGCATGTCGCCCACTTCATTGACGATGACCAGGCCCCTGAAACGAAACTCGGTGCTCAAAACATTCAGGCAGTCGAGCACGCCGGCGTCCAGGCGGGTGCTGGCGTTTTTGGGCGGGGCGATCCAGGTCAGCAAGTCGGTGCATTTGCCGGCGGCGGTGCGCGATAACTCGCCGAGCATGCTGCTGTTGTCGCGCAGGCTGACCAGGTTGGGGGTGGCCGCCTGCAAACGCCGCTCCATCATGGCCGCGATCATGCCGATGGGCTGAAACTCGCCGACCAGATGGTGGCGTATGGCTGGCATCAGACGCCGCAACAAGGCATAACGCGCCGCCTCTTCAAGAACGAGCGCGTCGCTTGGCTCTGACACGGGTTGAGGTGGGGGGCTGGGTGTAAGGTCTAGCATGGACATTGAAAAATCAGTGTAGCGCCCCGCCTGTGGATCAGCTTTGATTTAATTGACGCACCTCATCTTCTGCCCGCCGATACTGGAGCCCATGAAAACTCGACAACTGGTCTTGCTGCTATGTCTGGCCACCGCCGTGCTGGTGTTTGTGGCCCTGGACCTGGGCCGCTACCTCAGCCTGGCTTATTTGCAACAAAGCCAGCAGTCTTTTGCCGCGCTGTACGCCCAGCACCCCTGGCAAGTGAGCGCTGCGTACTTTGCGGTCTATGTGCTGGTGACGGCGCTCTCGCTGCCGGGGGCGGTGGTGCTGACGCTGGCCGGTGGTGCCGGCCTGGGACTGCTGTGGGGCACGCTGCTGGTGTCGTTTGCATCGACGGTGGGCGCCACGCTGGCCATGCTGAGTGCGCGCTACCTGTTGCGCGGTGCCACTGAAAAACGCTTTGCCAGCCGGTTGGCCGAGATCAACCAGGGTGTGCAGCGTGACGGCGGCTTTTATCTTTTCTCGCTGCGCCTGATACCGGTGGTGCCGTTCTTTGCGCTCAATGTGTTGATGGGCCTGACGCGGATGAAGACCTGGACTTTTTACTGGGTCAGCCAGCTCGGCATGTTGGCCGGCACGCTGGCCTATGTGAACGCCGGCACGCAACTGGCGCAGATTGATTCACTGAGCGGCGTGTTGTCACCGGCCGTGCTGGGCTCGTTTGCGCTGCTGGGTGTGCTGCCGCTGCTGGCGCGCAAGGGCTTGGCGCAGTTCAGGCGCAGGCAGGTTTACGCCCGCTGGAAAGGCCAGCGCCCCCGGCAGTTTGACCGCAACCTGATTGTCATCGGCGCGGGGGCGGGCGGCCTGGTGACGGCTTACATTGCGGCGGCCGTGAAGGCCCGTGTCACGCTGGTGGAAACGCACAAAATGGGTGGCGACTGCCTGAACTACGGCTGCGTGCCCAGCAAGTCCTTGATCCAGAGTGCCCGGCTGGCGCAGCAGATGCGCCAGGCCTCGCGCTATGGCTTGCAGGACGCTGCGCCGCAGTTCAGCTTCAAGGCGGTGATGCAGCGCATCCAGGCGGTGATTGCCGCCATTGAGCCGCATGACAGCGTGGCGCGCTACACGGCGCTGGGCGTTGAGGTGCTGCAAGGCCACGCCCGCATCGTCAACCCCTGGACTGTCGAGATCACGCTGGCCGGCGGTGGCACGCAACGCCTGAGTACGCGCAGCATCGTGATTGCCGCAGGTGCGCAGCCGGTGCTGCCTGATTTGCCGGGTCTGAGCGAAGCCGACTACGTGACCAGTGACACGCTGTGGGAGCGCTTTGCCCAAGTGGATGCGCTGCCGCAGCGGCTTTTGGTGCTGGGCGGCGGGCCGGTGGGTTGCGAGCTGGCGCAGGCGTTTGCGCGCCTGGGTGCCAGCGTCACGCAGGTGGACATGGGCAAGCGCCTGCTGCCGCGTGAAGACGCTGACGTGTCGGCGCTGGTGCAGGCCGCGCTGACGGCAGACGGCGTGAGCTTGCTGAACGGGCAACAAGCGCTGCGCTGCGAGAACGACCCGCAGCGCCCGGGCGGCCGGCAGCTGGTGCTGCAAGACCTGCAGACCGGGGCGCTGTCTCACGTGGCCTTTGACCAGCTCATCTGCGCCATCGGCCGGCGCGCCCGCTTAAGTGGTTACGGGCTCGAAGAGCTGGGCATGCCGACCGGGGCCACGGTGCAAACCAACGAGTATCTGCAAACCATCTACCCCAATATTTACGCCGCAGGTGATGTGGCCGGCCCCTACCAGCTCACGCATGCGGCGGCGCACCAGGCCTGGTATGCGGCGGTCAATGCGCTGTTTGGTGGGCTGAAAAAATTCAAGGTGGATCACCGAGTGATTCCCCGCGTCACCTTTGTTGACCCCGAAGTGGCTTGCGTGGGACTGAACGAACAAGAAGCGCTGGCGCAAGGCGTGGCGGTTGAAGTCACCCGGTTCAACCTTGACGAGCTGGACCGCGCGATTGCCGACGGTCGCACGCAGGGCTTTGTCAAAGTGCTCACCG
>JBIKHR010000269.1:0-4143 GCA_044362035.1 Polaromonas sp.
CTTCTGAAACGCGACCAGTGACCACCCACCACGCCCCAGAGAATGCGAAACAAAAGCAAGCTGAGCAAGGCGAAACCAAAACGGAAATGAAATGTCATGGCACTGCCGCCCACGGAGCCCGTTGCGAGCAGCCCCAGTACGCAAAGCGCCGTGGCCCAGTGAAAAACGCGGGTCGGGAGATCCCAGACGCGTACCCGGATCAATGACGGATTGTTTTGCATGATGGACTTTCAGCTGGCTCGAAAAAGAAAAAAGAGTGTCCCACGACGAGGCGCAAAAAGACAAAGCTCCAGCGCTAAAAAACTTGAATGGCTTGGGTGCAAAAAGAAAGAAACTCAGCCGGACGATTTTGGATAAACTGAAAAACATTATTAACTTGCCTGTCCAGTAGACGGGTAAAACACGAGGAGTATTCATGAAAGCTTTTACCCTGGCCACGGTTGCTGCCGCCCTGCTGTCCCTGGCAGCGCCTGCATCGGCGCAGTTTGCCAAGGCGGAAGACGCCATCAAATACCGCCAGAGCGCGTTGTTTGTCATGGGCCAGCATTTTGGCCGTATTGGTGCCATGGCCAGCGGGCGCGCTCCTTTTGATGCCAAGGTCGCTGCGGACAATGCCGATGTGGTGGCCAGCATGGCCAAACTGCCTTGGGCAGCTTTTGGCGCGGGCACGGACAAGGGCGGCAACACCAAAGCCAATCCTGAGATATGGACCGAGCAAGCCAAGTTCAAGGATGCTTCAGACAAGCTGGTGGCCGAGAGCGGCAAGTTGGCCGCCGCCGCCAAGACCGGCAACCTGGATGCTGTTAAAACAGCCTTCACGGCCACGGCAGCCAGTTGCAAGGCTTGCCACGACGCGTACCGAGCTAAATAAAAGCCGGGCCCGCGCGCTTTCGCGCAAGGGCCCGCGCCTTTGTCAGGACTGCGCCAGCAGTTTTTCGATCAGCAGGTGCAGGGACGCGAAGTCAGGTTGGCCAACATACTGCTTGACGATCTCGCCGCGCTTGTTCAGCAAGTAAGTGGTCGGCGTGAGCTTGACGTCGCCCCAGGCCTTGGCCACCGCCCCGGTGTTGTCGATCGCCACCTTGAAGGGCAACTGGCGGGTCTCTGTGTAATTCACCACATAGCTGGGCGGGTCGTAGCTCATGGCCACGGCCACCGTGTCATAGCCTTGCGGGGCATATTTCTGGTGGGTGGCGATCAGCTGGGGCATTTCAGCCACGCAGGTCACGCAGCTGGTGGCCCAAAAATTCACCAGCGTCACCTTGCCCTTGAAGTCGGCGGTGGATTTCCTGCTGCCGTCGAGCAGCACAAAGGTCGATTCCGGAGCAGCCTGCGAACCGCCGCAAGCCGACAAACCGACCGCCAGGCAAGCGGCCAGGGCCAGTGCTGCAATTGCGCGCGCAGCCGCAGGTAAACAATTCAATGGGCGTGACATGCCAGCGTTCATGCAGCGCAGTCTAGCAAGATGCGCGTGAGTTCGGAGGGTGCGCTGATCATCGGGTCATGGCCTGTGGTCATTTCAAGCACTTGGCAACCCGGTGCCCAGGCGCCACCCCAAAAAGACGGGTCTTTCGCTCGCAGGCGGCTGGGCTCGATGGTGGCCAGGGCCGGTGCGGTGCAACTGATGAAGGTGCGGGGCGTGGCGGCCACGCGCTGCACGTCAAAGTGCAAAGGCATCAGATAGGTGTGGCCGGGGTGCGGTGTTTGCCGGCGCAAGACCCAGGCGTGGTCCGCGTCGTGCAGGCCGAACACCACAGGGTCGGGCGGTGGAAAGCTGAAGTCTGCGCTGGCCGCGGCAGCATTCAGGCGCTGCGTTTGCGTGGCCTGGGACTGGGTGCTGCTCCAGCTTTCTCCGGGCTTGGGCAGCACGGCGTCGACATAAACCAGATGTTTCAGGCGATCGCTCATCCGGTCGGCGATGGCGGTGCCGATCATGCCGGCGTAGGAATGCACGGCCAGCACCACCTCGCTCAGCTCTTCGGCGTCGATCAGCTGGCGCACGTCCTCGATGTGGGTTTCGAGCGTGACGGCCGGAGAACGCAAATGCGCGCGCTCGCCCAGACCGGTGAGGGTGACGGCATGTACGCCGTGGCCCAGTTGCTGCAGGGCATGGCTAACGCGGCGCCAGCACCACGCGCCATGCCAGGCGCCATGCACCAGCACAAAGTTCGCCATCAGACCACCTGCTGCTTTTTCAACTCGGCCACTTGCGCAGGCGAGTAGTTCAGCACGCTCTGCAAGACTTCGTCGGTGTGCTGGCCCAGCAGCGGCGGCGGCAGGTCGCTGCGCACCGGCGTGGCGCTGAGCTTGAGCGGGCTGGCCACCAGGCGCAGCGAATCCTTGAGCGGATGCGGCCAGGTCGTGACCATGGCGCGCGCTTCGACCTGCGGGTCGGCAAACACCTCGCCCAGGTTGTTGATGGCGCCGCAGGGCACTTTGGCCGCCTCCAGCGCGGCCAGCCAGTCGGCCTTGCGGCGCGACTTCATCACCACCTCGAGCTGCGGCACCAGTTGCGCGCGGTTCAGCACGCGGTTGCTGTTTGTGGCAAACAAGGGGTTGCTGGCGAGTTCCGGCACGCCGGCCACGGCGCAAAACTTGGCGTACTGCGAGTCGTTGCCCACGGCCAGGATCAGATGGTCCTTCTCGCCCGCTGCGTTGGCTGCTACTTCAAACACCTGGTAAGGCACGATGTTTTGGTGCGCGTTGCCGACGCGGCCCGGCACCTTGCCGCTGACCAGGTAGTTGGCGCCCAGGTTGGCCAGCATGGCCACCTGGGTGTCGAGCAGGGCCATGTCGACCTGTTGGCCTTCGCCGGTTTTCTCGGCATGGCGCAGCGCCGCCAGAATGCCGACCGTGGCGTACATGCCGGTCATCAGGTCGGCCACCGCCACACCGACTTTTTGCGGGCCGCCGCCCAGGTCGTCGCGCTCGCCGGTCACGCTCATCAGCCCGCCCATGCCCTGAATGGCGTAGTCGTAACCGGCGCGGTCGGCGTAAGGGCCGGTCTGACCGAAGCCGGTGACCGAGCAGTAAACGATGCGGGGATTGATGGCCTTGAGCGAAGCGTAGTCGAGCCCGTAGCGCGCCATGTCGCCAACCTTGAAGTTCTCGACAAACACATCGCAGTGCAGCGCCAGTTCGCGAATCAAGGCCTGGCCGGCCGGCTGCGCAATGTCACAGGTGACCGAGCGCTTATTGCGGTTGGTGCCCAGGTAGTAGGCGGCTTCGCGCGTTTCAGCGCCGGTGCTGTCGTGCAAAAAGGGCGGGCCCCAGCTGCGCGTGTCGTCACCGGCGCCGGGGCGCTCGATCTTGATGACATCGGCGCCCAGGTCGGCGAGGGTCTGGGTGCACCAGGGGCCGGCGAGCACGCGGGAGAGGTCGAGAATGCGGATGCCTTGGAGAGAGTTCATCCCTGCATTTTGCCCTCAGGTCGCCGGCCTCCGGCAGGAATGCCTGTAAAGTCCAAGCTCATCTTTCCTACTTTCCGGGCGCTGGCCCGATTGGCCTGACGGGCCCGAGGCACGCTGTGAACCTGCGACGCACGCTCTTTTCTTTAACCCCGCCCGGGCCTGCCTGGCGGCTGGCTGCTGCGGCTTGCCTGCTGACCGTAGCCTGCAGCCCGGCGCTGAACTGGCGTGATGTGCGGCCAGGCGACAGCGGCCTTGGCCTGCTGCTGCCCTGCAAGCCCGACAAGGCCGACAAAGTGGTGCCGCTGGGTCCGCAGCCGACCACGCTGTCCATGCTTGGTTGTGACGCCAGTGGCGCCACTTTCGCGGTGGCGGTGGCCGATCTGGGTGACGCTGCGCTGGTGACCGCCGTGCTGGCCCAATGGCAGGCGCTCACACTGGCCAACATGCGGGCCACACCCGAGAGCACCGCCGTGCGCCCGCTCAAGGTGCCGGGCGCCGCTGCGGCGCCAGCGCCTGTGCTGGTGCTGGCCAGCGGCCGGCGCGCCGATGGCAGCGTGGTGCAGGGCCAGGCAGCTTACTTTTCCCGGGGCGCCCAGGTGGTGCAGGTGGTGATGTACGCGCCTGTGATTTCGGCGCAAGCGGCCGACACTTTTTTCACCAGCCTGCGCTTTGATTGAGCCGGCTTGACGGATTGCCCATGACGACTGCTATCACCCCCGCCACCACCGACCGA
>JBIKHR010000270.1:0-4118 GCA_044362035.1 Polaromonas sp.
TCTGAGCCGCGTGCCTGCCCGCGCAAGCCTATGAAAATCGTCCTCGCCTCCAACAACCAGGGCAAGTTGGCCGAGCTGCAAGCCATGCTGGTGCCGCTGGGCATGGAACTGGTGCGCCAGTCTGATTTGGGCATTGGCGAAGCCGAAGAGCCTTTTCGCACCTTTGTCGAAAACGCACTGGCCAAGGCCCGGCATGCCGCCGCCCTGAGCGGTTTGCCGGCGCTGGCCGACGACGCCGGCTTGTGCGTGCAGGCCTTTGGCGGCCTGCCCGGGGTGGACACAGCTTTTTACGCCACGCAGTTCGGCTACGCCAAAGGTGACGCCAACAACGTACGGGCCCTGCTCGAGCAAATGGCCGGGCAGTCAGACCGCCGTGCTGCGCTGGTCAGCACGCTGGTGGCGGTGCGCTCGGCCGACGATCCTGAGCCGCTGATCGCCGTCGGCCGGGTGGCCGGCGAGATTGCCCGTGTGCCGGCCGGCATCAACGGTTTTGGTTTTGACCCGGTGATGTACATACCGGCTTTTGGCAAGACCTTTGCCGAGTTGCCGGTCGAGGTCAAGAACGCGCACAGCCACCGCGGCCTGGCCGCGCGGCAGATGATGGAACTGATGCGGGAGCGCTGGTTCGCCGCATGAAAGACATCCAGCATTACATGCGTGAAGGCACGCTGCGCCTGGCTGCGCTGCCGCCGCTGTCCTTGTATGTGCACCTGCCCTGGTGCCTCAAGAAATGCCCCTACTGCGACTTCAATTCGCATGAAATGGCCAGTGCCGACATGCCCGAGCAGCGCTACATCGACGCCTTGATTGCCGACCTGGAAGCCTCGTTGCCGCTCATCTGGGGTCGCAGCGTGCACAGCATCTTCATCGGCGGCGGCACGCCCAGCCTGTTTTCGCCGGCCGCCATTGACCGGTTGCTGGCCGACATCCGCGCCCGCCTGCGGCTGGACGCAGACTGCGAAATCACCCTGGAAGCCAACCCCGGCACGTTTGAAAAGGACCGTTTCAAGGCCTTTCGCAGCGCCGGGGTGACGCGGCTCTCGGTGGGCGTGCAAAGCTTTGACGACCAGCACCTCAAGGCCCTGGGCCGGGTGCATGACCGCGCCCAGGCCATCGCGGCGGTGGAGGAGGCTGCGGCCAGCTTTGAGACTTTCAACCTAGACATCATGTATGCGCTCCCCGGCCAAGACCTGGCCGGCCTTGAAAAAGACATGCGCCAGGCGCTGGCCTTGAGCCCGCCGCACATCTCGATTTACCACCTGACGATCGAGCCCAACACTTATTTTGCGAAGTTCCCCCCGGCCATTCCCGAGGAGGACCTGGCCTACGCCATGCTCGACCGCATCACCGACATGACGGGCGAAGCCGGGCTCGAGCGCTATGAAGTCTCGGCCTACGCCAAGCCGGGGCACCGCTGCTTTCACAACCTCAACTATTGGCAATTTGGAGACTATCTGGGCATTGGTGCCGGCGCGCACAGCAAGCTCAGCTTTGCGCACCGCGTGGTGCGTCAGGCGCGCTGGCGTGAGCCCAAGCTCTACATGGACAAAGCGCTGGCAGGCGAGGCTATTACTCAGGAGAGCGAAGTGGCCCGCGCCGATTTGCCCTTCGAGTTCATGCTCAATGCCCTGCGGATGCGGGATGGCTTTGCCTTGCAGGACTTTGCTGAAAAGACCGGGCTACCCATCAGTGCGCTGCAACCGGGGCTGGACGAGGCCGAGCGGCGCGGCTTCATCGAGCGTGATCTGCTGCGGGTGCGCCCCAGCGTGCATGGCTTTGATTTCCTCAACGACCTGCAGGCTTTGTTTTTGTCTGATTGATTCAAATGAACATAAACAACTTATTCCCCACCGACCCTGCAAGCATCGTTTTGTTGGTGCTGACTTCGGTCATCAGCTTTGTTTTGGGTCGATTTATCGTAACTTCTCGTGCTAAAAAACGCCAACGTGATGCTATTGCGCGTCATGAGAGGGCTTTGCGTGAGCGTCCTCCTGAGCCTGAGTCAAAAAACAAGTCCAAACGCAAGCGCCAGTTGCAACAGGTTGGCAAGGTCGCCAGAAACCCCAAGCCATGAGGCTTTTGGCGGTGGAAGGTCGTCGTTTTTTTTGCAGCCTTGTAAAATTGACGGGCATGTGTCCGGAATGATAAAATCATTTCAGGACGTAAAATCAGCCTTAACGCCGGCCTCAGGGTGCGCATGCTCCTTGTTTAATGGGCTGGTTGTACAGGGTTTGTGGCGCGATCTGTAAATGTAAAAGTGCGCGTAAGTCATGCTGCCAGACAACTGGTCCGCTGAGCCTTGCGGAATTTTCCTGAATGTTTCGGCAGGGTGTCGAAGCCATACCTACAACCAAGCTTGAGTCAAGGACTGCAACATGAATGATCGTACCAATGAAGCCGGCTGCATAGTCATCGGTGAAGGTGTCACCGTTTCGGGCAAATTTGTGGTTCCCGGGCGTGCGGTCATCAACGGCTCCATGGAAGGCGAACTTCAGGCTGATGAGTTGTTGGTCGGTGCCCAGGGCAAGATCGTCGGCAACGTCAAAGTCCGCAAAGCTGACGTGTTTGGCGAAATGCACGACACTTTGCTGGCTTCCGAACACCTCATCATCCGCAGCACCGGGCGTGTCAACGGCAATGCGAGCTACGGTGAAATCGAAATCGAGCGCGGCGGCCTGGTTCAGGGCGCTGTCTTGCCGGCCAAGGCCGTAGCCAGTGTGCCGGTCATGATCAAAGCCGTTGAGGCCCCGGTTGTACTGGGTGCTAAACCGCCAGTGCGCCCCTAACCCTGCATAGCAGATGTCCCTGTCAGTCAATCGCTTTCGCAGAGGCTCAGAGTGGTTGGCGGGTGTTCCCGCCACCTTGGCCTCGCTATGGCGCCGCGAATACCACGACTCAAGAATCATTCTTGAGCAGCGCGGGGACCTGAAGTATTTCTCCGTTTCAGGGCATCTGCAGCGCAACGTGGTGCGCGGCCTCATCGTGGTGGGTTCCGCCAGTATGGCGGCCATCGTTGTGCTGACAGTCTTGTCGGTGCTTTTGATGGTGGGCAATTCGCGGCTTGAGCGCTCCCACAATGAAATCTACGAGGCCCTGCTAGGCAGCACTGTGGACTTGGCTGAAAACGGCGGGCCCGTACTGGGGCGCGACGAAATGCTGGCCCTGGCGCAGACCATCCGGGACCGCGATCTTGAAATCCGCCGTTTTGTCAAAAGCTCTGCCACCACCCTGTCTTCCGAAAACATCAGCCTCAAGGCACGGCTGGATTCTTCGGGACTGTCCGAAAAAGCCATCAAGGTCATCCATGGCAGCGCATCCATTGGCGGCTTCGGCAACGACCAGGTCGACAGCAAAAACCCGCTTTTGAGGGGTCGTCTGTCTGAAGAGATTGCCAAGAATCACGCGCTGATGGAAGTGTTGAACGCACTGCCGACCAAGATGCCGCTCAGTGACTTCTCCATTTCTTCTTCGTTTGGTATTCGCACGCATCCCATCACAGGCCGTCCCAAGCTACACATGGGGGTTGACCTGCTGTCCCGCTTGAGCGACGAGGTCCGTCCGGCCAAACCTGGCAAAGTCATCTTGTCGCGTCCCTATCAGGACTTCGGCAACACCGTGATTGTTCGCCATGAACGAGGTATCGAAACCCTTTACGGGCACTTGGCTGACCTGCGGGTGCGCGAAGGTCAAGAGGTGGATCTGAACACTGTGATCGGTTTTGTCGGTAACACGGGTTCCTCGACGGGCAAACATCTGCATTTCGAAGTCTCAGTGGGTGGCTATCCGGTGGATCCGGAGAAAGTCATTGCCACTGCCAACCATGTTCAAAAAAACAAATATTGACCAGCCAGAAGCGTCTGCACCAGAAAGCACAACACCCATGATTACTGTGAATGATGAGTCGCTCAATGCCAAGCGGGGTAACACCGGAGTTGCTGTTCTGGACACGCACAAACCCACTGTGATCAGCGAGGGTTTTTCGCTCAATGGCGACATCGTTTCAGATGGCATTTTGCACATTGAGGGCCGCACCAGCGGCACCATCAAGGCCAGCAGCATCAACGTGGGTCCCCGCGGCCAGGTTGAAGGCAATGTGGCTTGCGCCAGCTTGCACATCA